>LVBU01000437.1 GCA_001603185.1 Thermotogales bacterium Thermo_02
GTACTTATCAATACACTGCACGCGATTCAGGATCATTATGGCAACTTCATACCTATCGAGGCAGCGGAAGTTCTAAAGGATCTGACAGGAACTCCCCTGTCCAGGATTTACGAAGTACTGACTTTCTATACTATGTTCTCTACAAGTGAACGTGGGAAATATGTGATCAGAATCTGTAAAAGCCTTCCCTGCCATGTTACTGGTGGACAGGAAGTTATAGATGCACTGAAGAAGCGACTGGAGATCGGCATGGGCGAAACTACCGACGATGGATTGTTCACACTCGAAGAGACTAGTTGCCTTGGCCTTTGCGGAGTTTCACCGGTTATGATGATCAACGACGAAGCCTACGGAAATCTTACCGCCGGTAGAGTAAATGAGATTATAGATGATCTAGTTTCCAGAGAGAGAGGTGAGTGACGATGAGCAAACCGATAACTGTACTAGTTTCGATTGATTCCAACAGTCTTCTTCTCGGCGCGCGTCACTTCAAGAATTATCTTTCCAATCTCGTGGATACTTACAATCTCGGATCCATTGTGGAAGTTCTTGAAACCGGTTCTTTCGGCGATTACGGCAAGGGAGTTCTCTTTCTAGTACTGCCTGAAAACGTGATGTACTCTTTAAAGAACGAGGCCGATGTCGAGAAAATCGTTTCGGAGCATCTGCTTAAAGGTAGACAGGTTAATGATCTGCTCGTAACGGACTTCGAACCCGAAGGTCCTGTAGAAGCTAGAAGCACTACTGTCGAAGAGAGGGTAGTATTGAGAAACGCCGGGGCTATTGATCCGAGGAATATCGAGGAGTACATTGCCCTTAACGGTTATCAGGGTCTTGCGAAGGCTTTAAGGATCAGCGAAAAGGAAGTCGTCGAAGAGTTGAAGAAGAGCGGGCTTCGTGGTAGAGGCGGCGCAGGTTTCCCGACGGGTATGAAATGGGAATTCACTTTGAAAGTGGATTCTCCTGACAAATATGTTATCTGTAATGCCGACGAAGGTGAACCCGGCACATTCAAAGATCGCTTAATCATGGAGGGCGATCCGCATTCCGTTATTGAAGGTATGATTATTGCCGGCTACGCGGTAGGTGCGAATAAGGGCTATATTTATATAAGAGGCGAGTATTTTGAGTCGGTATCCAGTTTAAGAAGAGCGATAAGTCAAGCATATGAATATGGGTTGCTTGGACCTTCAATCCTTGGAACGGATTTTTCTTTCGATCTTTCAGTTCGTCTGGGTGCGGGAGCCTATATCTGCGGTGAAGAGACGGCTCTAATCGAGTCAATAGAGGGAAAATCTGGACGTCCAAGATTGAAGCCGCCCTATCCACCAGTCAGCGGTCTGTACAGCAAACCGACAGTGGTGAACAATGTCGAGACTTTTGCGTGTGTGCCGCCGATAATTGATAAGGGAGCCAGCTGGTTCAAAAGCATAGGTACAGCTTCTTCCCCGGGAACCAAAGTCTATTCTCTTTGTGGAAACCTCATCAAGAGGGGTATTGTGGAGGTCGCAATGGGAACGACAGCCGCCGATCTGGTTTATAAGTATGGTGGAGGGATTCCCAATGGAAGAACCTTGAAGATGGTTCAGACTGGAGGAGCTGCTGGTACCTTCATTAAACCCGAAGAACTTGGCGCCACTCTTGATTTCGATTCATTCAAGGAGTTTGGAGCATCCCTTGGATCGGGAGTCATTTTGGCGGTTGATGACACTCACTGTGCAGTAGATGTCGCCAGAAATCTGATGGAGTTCTTCGCTCATGAGTCTTGTGGAAAGTGTGCGCCCTGCCGAGAAGGAACTCACATGATTCTTCACATCCTTGAAGAATTCTCGAAGGGAAGGGGATCGAAAGACTTATTCGACAGTCTTTACGATATCGCCAGTACTATGGAAGACTCATCGTTCTGTGGGCTGGGACAGTCAGTTCCTGTACCCTTGAGGTCGATAATCGACAGGTTTGAAGAAGAGTTCATGGCTCACGTGAATGCTGCTCAATGCCCTGTCGGGGTCTGTAAGTTCGAGAAAAAGAAGAAGAAGCGATAAAGCATTCCGATAATTTGAAGAAGCCGGGTTATCCCGGTTTCTTTTTTTGGAGGGCAGCCTGCACAGTCATTCACTGAAATGGACTATTAGCACATCTCTTTACATTCTTATGAGAAGTGACCGGGTAGATTCTGCTATAATAGCCGAGAGGTGAAAATGATAAAGGGCAGAAAGTTAGATCTGATAGTGTTTCTGGTTCTTGTAATGTCAATCGCGTTCATCTCCACAATACTGGTCTTCCAAAGGGAAGAGTTTAGTGCCGGAAAAGTTGCGCCTATTGCAATTCTTTACAACGCCGGTCTCGCGAGCGATTATAAGGCTCTTATGGCAAGTCCTTCCTATGTTTATGACGACCGAGTGTTGTCAATATATAATTACTTCACAGGTAAGACTACAACAAGGCCTGTTCTGAGCACAGCGATAAGGATGCACAACGTTGCAGATGAGGTTATCTTTTCTGAGACGCCCTCTATAGATAAATTCATTCCTTTGCGTTTGCCAAAGGAATTTCCGAATTTCAAGTCCGAGCTCCTCAATCTCGTAAACTCCAACTCCCTTCTGGCGCAAAGGGGCAGCGCGTTTCAAAGAAAGCTTGGAGAAGAGATATACAGGGCTCTTCTGGAGTTTTCCGGTATGAAGATCGAAGTAACTATCGGCGGAAGAGCGAGAGTCCTCGATCTATCTAAAGTCGATATAAGACTGGTCGCTTCGATTATGGTTGTTGAATCGTCGTTGAACCCGTTCGCCTTGATGGAGGAGAGGAGCCTGGATACTACCTTCTCCACACATATTTACTCCAGGGGCCTAATGCAGATATATGAGATGACTCTATGGATGCTAAACTCATGGCTTGGGAGTTCTCAGATAAACATTAAGCCGGATGGCCTGTGGAGTGTTAGAAACAACATATTTCTTGGAATGGTATATCTTGCCTATGCAAATGAACTTCTGGAGGAATGAGAATGGACGATTGGCAAAAAGATGCGATAATCTACCAGATATTTCCCGAACGTTTCAATATTGGAATGGCCGGTAGTGTTTACGAGAAGAGGGATAAGGGACACTATGGACTCCCTGAACAGAGAGTCAGAAGTTGGAGTGAGAAACCCGTCGTCTCGCGCGATGGAGGTCACCAATATGACTTCTGGGGCGGGGATATTCGAGGAATAACAGCTAAAATTGATTACATCAAAGAGTTAGGAGCCAATACTGTCTATATGACTCCTGTCTTCTGGGGACATACAAACCACAAGTACGACTGCCTCGATTATTTCGCGGTAGATCCGGATTTCGGCACGGAAGAAGATTTAATAGATCTCATCAATGTTGCTCACGACAGAGGTCTGAAAATCATATTGGACGGAGTTTTCAATCACATCGGTATGGCCGGTAAATGGTTTAATGGACTCAATTTGTTCGATGAACCGGGTGTATTCCAGGGTAACCCTGAAAGGAAAGACTACTTTGCTCATAAAGATGGCCATTTCAGAGGCTGGATGGACTCCAGAAACCTTCTGGAACTTAACCTTGAGAATCCTGAGTTGCAGCGTATTATCTATTCAGGAGATAACTCGATTGTCAAACACTGGCTAAACAAAGGCATCGATGGCTGGAGACTTGATGTCGCTTATGATATTGGACCAAAGATCCTTTCGGAGATTTCCACTGTGGTCAAAGAAGTCAATGCCGGAGCATCACTCATCGGCGAAATCTGGAACTACCCGAAGGGCTGGAGAGAACAGGCCGGACTCGACGGACTGATGAACTACTACTACAAACTCATTATCTGGGAGCTTCTGAACGGATATTTGCAGGGGCGAGAGGCGAGTAAGCTCCTCGACGATGTTATGAGTGACTGCGGTCTCGATTTCATGTCAAAATCATGGAATATTCTGTCGTCTCACGACGTACCAAGGCTTAGAACCGAACTGAAGTCATTCAGATCAGTAAAGCTTGCCCTGGTCCTCCAGTATTCGCTTCCGGGAATACCAATGATCTACTACGGCGAAGAGCTAGAAATGGAGGGGGGCCATGATCCCGAGAACAGAGGTCCTATGGCCTGGGAAAGGCTCTCAAACGCTCCCGAGACATACTATCTTTTCAGAAGACTCAACGAAATCAGGCGGGTGAAGACGGCTTTGCGAAGGGGAGGATACCGGGGACTGGTCTCTTCCGATCCTTCGATAGTCGCTTTCAAAAGGTTTGTGGACAAAATCGACGATCTAGTTGTTTGCCTGGTCAATCCAAGCGATCGCCACGTCAAGACTAGAGTCTATCTTCAGGAAGGTATGATGATGAACGGAACCGTTCTGAAGGACATGATTTCCGAAAAGAGACTGATCACTTCAGTGGGTTCGCTGGAAGCATCTCTTGAACCGGGAGAGTCGCTAATACTTGAACCTTTAATAGAAAGGCTAAGCGACAGCTATACGCCTTACAAAAGAGTGTCAAATACTTCACGGCTAAAGCCGGGAGTCTCCGCCGATTAATATGATGATTTCATTCAGCAGGAAGACCCTGGGACTCGTATTTCTGGCATTTACATCGATGATGTGGGGATTGTCATACATCTTCACCAAAGTAGCTGTCCAGAGTCTTCCTCCTATGACTCTCGCCGTGCTACGTTTCTCTATCGCAGCCATCATAATGTATCCGATCACCCGAAGAAGAAGAGGTTCTTTTAGTTCAGTTAACCATAAATATGCAGCAATGGCCGGATTCTTTGGAATCACAGCCTATTTCTTCTTCGAAAACTACGGGCTCAGTCTCACGAATGCCGCAGATGCTTCGCTTATAGTCTCGACGGCTCCAATACTCACAATACTCCTCTACGATATTCTTTTGAAGAAATTTGATTATCTTGAATAC
>LVBU01000438.1 GCA_001603185.1 Thermotogales bacterium Thermo_02
GCATCCTACGGTGCCTATACATTTGCCGATAACGTAGTGCTCGAAGCACTCAGGCTAGTCAAATAGAGCTTTTACAAGCTCACGGCTTTAGCCGTGGGGTATTTGACCGGTCCAGATCTCCACTAGTTCCTGAAGCAATCTGGCAGAAATCCGAACTACTTCTTCGCACTTCCTGTCTTCATCCCTGAATTTCTCTTTCAAGCCTTTACAATCAAGACAGTCGTATCTCTGTCTGAAACATGTAAGAAAGGTCTCAGTACGCTCCTTCATCCGGGCGCGTGCCAGAGGAGTATCCCTGTTGTAAAGGACTCCAATAACAGCGAGCGCACCAGTTATAGCGCCACAAACGCTCTCGATTCTCATGCCTCCACCAAAGGGGCCCATGGCCCTCAAAACATCATCTGACAGATGAAGCTCGAACTCCTCATTTGCACCGTAAACAACGGCTTCAGAGCAATTCCTTTCAACATCTGTCTTCGAATAGTATTTCGCAGCCTTTTCTTCCAGCATATTTTCTCTCCGTCTCGATATGATCTATATTTCGTATTACGAATCATATCTGATAAAATATGTTTAGCTTATTGCAAATTAGGAGGTACTCATGTCGATTCTTTTGAAAAACGGAACAATCTATCCTATCACTTCAAAGCCCTTTGTTGGCGATATACTGCTAAAAGGTTCTAAGATCGAAGAAGTCGGAATCAACCTTGAGTGCAGTGAATGCGAAACTATTGATGTTTCTGGGAAATTCATCTTTCCGGGCTTCATTGACGCCCACTCTCACATCGGAATCTTTGAAGAGGGTGTCGGTGCTTATTACCAGGACGGAAATGAGATGACAGATCCCCTAACTCCAGACGTTTCAGTAGTTGACGCCTTCAGTCCTCAGGACGCCGCTATCGCGAGAGCCCTCTCTGGAGGAGTAACAACAGTAATGGTAGTTCCCGGCAGCGCCAATCCCGTGGGAGGTCAGGGAGCAATATTCAAGTTCAAGAATACGATGATAGTCGATGAGATGATCGTAAGGGCGCCCGCCGGACTAAAGATGGCAACTGGTGAAAACCCCAAGAGAGTTTATGGAGAGACCTTCAAGAAGACGCCCGGCACAAGACTGGGGACGGCGTCCGTAATTAGGGGTTACTTGTTGAAAGTCAGGAGCTATATGGAAAAGAAAGCCACAGCTGAAAAAGAGGGAAAGCCTTTTACAGATATCGATCCAAAGCTCGAGATAGGCGAAAAGGTCTTGAAGAGAGAGATTCCCGCGCGAATCCATGCACACAGACTCGACGATATTCTTACTGCCATTAGGTTATCTAAAGAATTCGATTTCAAGCTGGTAGTGGAGCATGCAACTGAGGGCTACAAGATTGCCGACTATCTTAAAGAGAATAATATACCCGTTGTCATAGGACCGATTTTCGGTTTCAGAAGCAAACTTGAACTCAAGGACATGACTTACGACGCTCCGAGAATCCTCAACGAAAAGGGAATTCTGGCGGCCTTCATGTGCGATCATCCGGTAATTCCTCTTGAGAATACGAATATACAACTAGGCGTAGCCCTCAGATACGGCTCAAAAGAAGAGGACCTATTGAAAATGGTCACAATAAACGCGGCAAAGATTCTGGAGATAGACGACAGAGTAGGTTCCATAGAAACCGGAAAGGATGCCGACATTGTAATATGGTCTGGTCATCCCTTTCAGTTCGCGTCGAAAGCCGAAAGAGTTTTCATAGAAGGGAAAGAGGTCTACAAGATTTAGTGATAAAGCAAAGTGAAGATCTTCCTGATTCTGAAAATCGAAACTCGTATGGAATAGCGCAGAAAAATAGTCTACTTAATTATCAATACTGATAGCTTTGCTGGATGTTGTGCAAGGAGTATCTATCCTTCCACCAGCCTTCATTCTTTAAGCAGAGTACGGTTAGTTTTATCCTCGTTAGGTTGAACTGAAGCTGGTATTCATAGGAGAGTAAGTGCTTTTTTGTTCGATTTAACTGCCGGAGGATTTATCAAAGTCTACCAACTTTACCACTCTCCTTCATTCTTCTCGCCAGATAGACAAAAGGAGTGTCCAGCATTGCAACGATCCACTTCAGCAGATAAGTTGACCAAAAAATCTGCCACCAGATTTCCGCTGAGAAGACACCGATGAAGGCTACTAGTGTGAAGATGGATGTGTCGATTAGCTGTGAAACCATTGTACTCGCGTTGTTTCTTATCCATATGTGCCTTCTGGTAGGGAATCTCTTTTTCCAGAAGTCATAAGCCCATACATCATGCAGTTGCGAACACCAGTACGCGGCCATGCTCGCAACTGCAATTCTCGGTAGGAACCCAAAAATGGTTGTCAGAGCTTCCTGAGAGAAATCCGAAGCGTGAGGTGAAAACATGAGTGCTATCTGCATTAAAATAGTAGTAGAAATCAACGAGAAGAAACCGACGTAGACCGCTCTCTTTGCATCCTTCTTCCCATGATTCTCAGAGAGAATGTCAGTGGCCAGAAAAGAAGTAGCATAAACGATGTTGCCCATAGTAGCCACTATCCAGAATAAAGATACGGTCTTAATTACCTGGACATTAGCAATAATAGTGGCTATGGATGTCCATATATATAAACCTGTCTTGCCCCACCATCTGTAAGCAAGGATGACAAGGATGAAGTTTGAGAGTAACATTAGGAACCAGAGAACTTCATTCATGCAGTACCTCCATTAGCTTTTCTGAATGCGGCGAACCCATTCTTGTTAATCGTTTCACACAGGCTTCAGTTATAAGTTTCCTCAGGAAATATTCTATACGATTGAAGGCTAACTGAGTTAAGAATCGTTTTCAAAAGACCATAATAAGCACTTCTTTCACAGAATCACTGGAACTGAAACTGAATGTCTGAACGAAGAATCTGAAGTAGCAATAATAAAGGACGCCGTCAGCGAAAGCTGCTCTCAACAGATTCTCTACGGTATGATTTCGTTATGCTTCGGATTTTGCATAATGAACCCTATTAGCTCTCTATCATTTTTTGGAAGCAAATCTTCTTTCTCACAAAAAACTGCGATAAGCTTTTCAGTCTCTTCTTCAAGCATCTTCTTCTTGGGCCGGATATCCCTCTCAAAGAGTCACTTCTTGACTGCCATAGAGATTACTTACACTCCAGATGCATGCGTCACTATCGTTGTTTCACCTCCACCCAAACTGCTCATATGTGTAATCACTGAACCGGAAATCAGATTAGGCCGTTCTTGAAGACCTTACCTGCTGTCCTCAAAATCAATCCTTTTGGCGAGATCTTTGATCCAGAAGCGATTACCCTATTCATGAAGCCTGGTATCAGTGACCTCCTGCCCTTTCCAAAAGCCTTGATTGCAGCTCTGACAACATCCTCGGGCAACATTGTGCCGGGCATCTTTTTCTTTCCTCCAGTCGCGACTTTGAAGAATTCCGTCTTAGTCGGTCCGGGAGACAGGACCATCACTTTGAAATTCCTGTCTTTCAGTTCTTCCCCTATCGCCTCGCTGAAGTGAAGAACAAAGGCCTTTGTAGCGCTGTAAACGGCCATATATGGTACTGGAATATATGCCGCGGTCGATGCGACGTTTATGATTCCGCCTCCCAAACCTTCTCTAGCTTCTATATACTTCTTTGTAAGGTAGTACAGGGCTTCAACGTTCAGTCGTATCATCTCCTGTTCTTTGCCAGAATCTAGCTTATCAAAAGCACCAATCAGACCAAACCCGGCATTATTTACGAGCAGATTCACATCTTTAAGCAGAGATCCTGTCTTCTCAACGTCTCCGACTACTGTCAGGTCTGCCCGGAGTACAATCGGTCTTCTTCCTGAGTCTTTCTCTATCTCTTCTGCAATTCTCTCCAATCTATACAGTCTCCTCGCGACAAGTATCAAATCATATCCGTCATTCGCCAGCTCTCTTGCAAATACCTCTCCTAATCCCGAGGAAGCTCCTGTAATCAGTGCCTTCTTCATCTTTATCACCTCAATTATTAGACGACAGCAATAAAAAATTGTTCGCTATTAAAATGTATCAAATCTACAGAAAGTGGTTTATAATCATTTCATGTGACAAGAAG
>LVBU01000034.1 GCA_001603185.1 Thermotogales bacterium Thermo_02
CTTCTCCTTCTGCGGTGTCTCTTCTACCTCTCTGGTGTTTATCGCTTCTATTAAGCTTCCGGCTCTGACAAGTTCTTCGGTAGTACCGACCGCAATCGTACCCGTGGGTGAACTCAATAACTCGACCGCAATTCCGAGCTTCTGCATAACCGGCAAGAACTGCTCGATTGACTGCGCATCGATTTCTATGAATCTGTAATCAAGCTTTAGGCTCGACGAAAGATCGGCCTGATGCTTTACAATCGATTCGATCACGCCCGAAGCCTTTTCGAGCTCTTCGGGAGTTCCTACTGCGACAACGCCGCTTGAGACTGCGAGCAGTTCTACCTCAATCTGCAGTTTCTCCACAACGGAAACCAGCGAAGCGATATCTTCCGGTCGGACACTCACAAACGCGAAGTCCGGTTCGACAAGAATCGCAGGCTCGGTCTGTCCATCTGGATACAGTGCCTCAACAATCTTGTGCAGCAAGTCTGTCGCCCTGTCAACACTATCTTTCTTCCCGGTTATAAGATAGCTGTCTTCCAGAGGTATTATGCTGACCTTTATACCGAGCGTTTCCAGTAATAACTCAAACTGATCGAGGGACGGGATCCTCTTCTCGACTGAGAAGTACGCATCTTCCAGTTCCGCCAGTCTCAAGGCCTCGGCTTCGAGAGGGCGCACGATCTCTTCTGGACCTATTACTATATATCCTCCCATTGAAGAAGTGATCGAGACTCTCGAGAAATCGTCCTGACCTAGATAATCGGAAAAGTAACCCGTTATCTTCGCTTCATTCCAGCCCGGTATCGGTCCGATAACCGCAGAGACTCTCTTCGAGTCCTCGGGTACCACTCTCAACTCTTCTTCCTTAGAGAGTATCGAGTTGACTATCCCGGCAGCATTCTTAACCGATTCTTCCTTACCGATAAGAAGTACGCCCGACGGTGAAGGTAGAAGATCGACCTCGAGCGATAGCTTCTTCAGTATTTCACTGTAGATGTCTATCTGTGATGTCTCTATCTTTACAAACAGGTAGGAAGGCAACTCTTCAGTTGGCTCTTCCCAGATTCTCAGAGAAAGGGACTCAATAATCTCTTTTGCCGTCTCGAGATTGCTCTCCGTACCGATAGCAATAAGGTCTCTGCCCACTGACTTCAGCTGCACACTCACCTTCAGATCGTCCAGGACCTGCTTGAATGTATCTGTGTATCCAGCATCGCCTTCGATGAATTCGAAGCGCAGGACCTCCTCTGTCACAGGTTGTAGTCCTTCGTTGATAAGGGCCATAACTTCAGATGCCCTGTCGACTACATCTTTCTTACCCACTACTAGATACTTCGCTCCAACCGGCAGAATACTGACTTTCAAGCCGAGCCTTTCCAGAAGCGGTCCCAGCTGTTCCAGCGGTGGAAGGACGTTCACGGCCACATAGTAAGGGTCTTCTATACCCGTCAGTCTTTCGACCTCGCTTTCCAGTTTGAGGAGGATTTCCTGTGGTCCTATCACTATATAGCCCGCGACGGACGGGATTATAGACAGTCTCGAGAAGTCGTCCTCTCCCAGATACTCTCTGAAATATCCCGTATACTTTTCGTCAGTCCAGCCGGGGACACTACCAATAACCCTGGAGATCCTCCGTACTTCCTCCTGCACTACCGCCTTTGCTTCCTGTTCGAGTATGCTGTTAACTACGTCACGCGCTTTAGAGATTTCGGCAGCCGAACCTAACAACAGAACCCCCGTCGGGGAAGAGAGCAGTTCCACGCCCAGACCAAGGCGTTCGAGAATGGTCCTGTAGCTGTCTATCTGAGCCGACGCGATGGAAACGAATTCAAAGACAACGGGACTGTCCTGCGGGGAAGGTTTCCTGTCCAGTATCGCATTTGAAATTTCTTCCGCCCTGTCAAGTTGGTCCTCACGACCAATAAAGACTATTCCGGCCGGCGACTCGAAGAGCTTCACTTCTATACCGATACTCTCAAATATCGGAAGGAAGTACTGAGAGTCCTGAGAGGTCATCTTTGAGAGTCGGAAGAGCTGCGGTTTACTCTCAACAGTGACTCCGAGCGTATCGACCAGACGGTCGATGATCTCACGAGCTCTCGAGACGTTTGCAGAAGTACCGACAATAACACTGTAGTTCTCTACGGGTAGTATATCGACGATAATACCCAGCCGAACCAGCAGGGTCTCGATTTCGGCAATTGCTGGCATTTTCGTTTCTATCGAGTATGTGGGGTCCTCTATCTTTTCGAGTCTCTCAAACTCGTTTTCTACAGGGCCGACCAGAGACTGTGGCATATTCACTATGTAGCCCCTGGAAGTCTGAACCAGCGATATTGAACCGGACTTCTCTTCTCCAAAGATTATGGCGAAGTAAGAGGCCAGTCTGGCTGCGTCCCAGCCGGGAATGGCGTTCAATTCCTTCCTGACTCTTACCTCTTCAACACTCTCACTTGAAAGAATCTCGCCGTAAAGGGCATTGAAGCTATTGAGATCGTGGCTATCTCCGACGACCACAATCTTATCGAAGACCGGGGCAAAGATCAGATCGTATCTGAATACGTTTACGACCGATCGGAGAGATTCTATATCGACTCCGGGCTTCGTCCTGAATATCATATAAGCTCTCTCTTTGTCACCCTGAGGAGTGATTTCCGGCTCCTTCTTCAGTATCTCGTCCACGAGCTTTTTCGCTTTTTCGAGCTGTGTCTCGGTGCCCACGCCGACTATTCCGGCCGACGTTTCGACAAACTCGACATCAACCCTCAGCTTTTCGAGTATAGCCTTAAGACCGGCAAGAGATTCGACACCTATATCTATGACACTATAACTCTTTGGTCCCGCTTGAACGGGTTCTAGCCTAGATAGGACTGCATTTATGACTTTCATAGCTTCTTCGAGCCGGGCCTCGCTTGCTACAACAGCGACACCGGTGGGGGTACTGACAAACTCAACCGGAAGACTAAGTTTTTCCAGAAGCTCCTTCAGACCCTGGACCTCGCCGAAAGAGATATTAACGAAGGCATAATCGTAAGGACTATCGGTCGTACTGACGTCGCCCTCGACACGCAGTCCGCTCTTCAACTGTTTCACCAGGTCAGAAGCCGTTTCGACGTTCTCTCTGGAACCAACAAGCATGAACTGACTGTCGACGGGAATAATCGTCACGGCCACACCCAGTCTCTGGAGAAGTAGCTCAAATTGACCTACTGAAGGTATCGATTGTTCGAGCCTGAAGAACGGGTTTTCCAGCTCGCGGAGTTTCTGAGTCTCGTTTTCCACAATCCTCAGCAGACTCTCTTCTGCGATTATTATATAACCGTTTCCAGATCTCGTAACCGTTATGGTGGCGAACAGATCGCCTCCGAGGAAATCTCTGAGATATGTCTGGAGCTTATCTAGATCCCAGCCGGGAATCGAGCCGATTTGCAGTGACATCCTGGTTTCTTGACCGGCTATTCGCTTCTCGATCATCTCCACGATTCTGGGAATCCTGGCGCTTATCATCTTCTCTAGATCGACCAGTCTTTCGGGATATCCCCTGAGAACTAGCAATCCTGCAGACTCTATGAATATTGCCGATTCATTCTGATTGACTGTCGTGTTAAGCAACTCTCCCAGTCCCGAAGAGTAGACCTCGGGACTTATCTCGAGAATCATGTCCTCCGTTTTCCTGAAGATCTGGTTCTCATGTTTCTCAAGTTCACCAAGGGACTGTACCAGTATCTCGCCTGGAGCATATATATTCACAAGCCTATCGGAAATCTGTTCGACGCTGTACTCACCCTCCGCGAGTCCTCTGGAGGCATAGAAGGAATCCAGAAAACTCTTTACCTGCGCGAACGTGTTCTCTACCTGAAGCTCGATATAAGTGTTGGCGTAGTTGTCGAAAGTTATCCCGGTAAATAGACCGAGTAGATGGGCGGCAGTCTCTATGGCAGCCCTCGAGCCCTTTATTATATATCCCTTTCTCTCACCGATCTCTTCTATTCTCGCACCGGTAATTCTCTCCACTTGAGAGAGTGTGACCGAGTCTATGCTCAGATGGTAGTTGATCACCGAGTAGGATATGAGCCTGGACATCTCTCCGATAGTGGCCATTATCTTGTTTAGAAGAGGAACAAGATAATTCGGAAGATCGAACGTGACCTTTCCTATCGGTTCGAATGTCCGATCTACAGTAATCTCTTCGTATATTGCATAAGATTGTAGAATCCTGAGAACGGCTGATACTAAGGAAGCATCATAGTCTTTTCTAGGTACTTGTATAACAGGCTCGGTAGTCGACACATCTACCGGATATCCAGTAGGTGTCTCCGAGTATTCATAACTCTCAGAATCGTACCACTGAAGAATTCGTAGATCAGACTCGGTAGGTGTCTCCTCATCTACAGATTGCCCCATAGAAAGTGGTTCGTTAGATCGTTCCACCTCTATTCCTGCTTCTGGAGAAGTCTCAGCAATTGTCACATCTTTAGAAAGAAAATCTTCCATCAAAAAGAAGTTGTCCGGGAGTGTAACGGTAACCCGTGTTCTGCTTGAATCAAGTCTTTCAGAAGTTAGATTTCTTCTATAGAGCTCCAAATACTCGTAAAGCTCTTCCACATGCTTACTGTTTCCCGAAAGGATTATCTTGTTTAGCTGTGGGATCACACTTATCCCGACCATGTCTGAGAAGAGCATCTCGTTCAGACTTCTCGCAAGACCCTCGTAGGCATCGAGTGGTCTCTCCTGAGTGGCTGTGACCTCTGAAGGAACGAGGAATTCTTTTGTGATCGTGTTCGTCGTCAGTAACGAGGAGAGCGTGAAGTGCGTCTGAAGATCCCCGAAAACCATCAGCGCAGCCTCATTTGGAAGATACTCGATAAAGCTGTTCACGGGCAGACTCTTCCGGAGCCTTTCGATCTGCTCGGGGACCGTCTCTCCTTCGACATTGAAGTCAACGCCAATGTAGATCCTCCAGAAGGAGTTCACGAGCTCTCTCACTTCTTCGGGCCTACCGAGGTAGAAGGTCCCATCACTGAGATAAGCGTAGGCCACCTTGTCACCTAACGAGGTGAGTATGTTTCTCAGTATCTCCTCGGGGAGAGCAAGCGAAAACCCAACCATGATCTGTTCATTTCTCACAGTCGGTGAAATAACATAAGAGAGATTCAGTATCTCTTCAGAGAAGAGATACGTCATGGCGCTGGCTATTGTCATGCCATAGGTCGTAAATTTATCGACCTCGACTTCAACCGCAGACCTGAAAAACCTGAGAATAACAATGTTGCTTCTGACCAGAACCTCTGGCTCGCTCCTTGCAGGGACTAGAAGAGCGACGTTTATCGAAAATCGATTCGGTTCCTGTCTCGTCCACAATCCTTCGACAGGACCCATTCTAAGCGGCAGGTTCATATCCTTGCCGTACGTACTGTTTAGAGAGAGCGAGTAAACTGTTCTTGAGGGATTTGACTGAATGCTGTATGAATCAATTACCGGTTCGCTGAAGACAAGAGTGATTGTCACAGACTCAAGATCCATGGAAGGAATTACAGAAGTCAACTGATTTGAAAATGCAATAGTAACTAAACTCAGAACCGCCAGAAAAACCGCTAATCTTCTCACAAGAATCACCCCATATTTACCCTCGAAATCAAGACCTGAAATACTTCACTACCACAAAACTGTTGGTACTCGTATCGTTGAGCAACACGGCAAATTCGGTTATTCCATAGACAATGTAGGAAGGAGCAACATGTTCGCCGACCCTTACAGTTATCTGCTCGCCGCTGGCATTAAGAACAGCATAATCTATTCTGTTCAATCTGAAATATGCGACATATTTTATGGTTTCGACTTCCTGGCCAGCTTCCAGCATAGAACCGATGACTTCGGAAGGGCTTGCAAATAGGGGCATGAAATAATCTCGAAACCTCAACGTCTGGGTCAGCCCGGATGTGTTGATCGGTTCGATGCGGATTCTGTTTGCAGTTACTTCAGTAATCTCGACAGGCTGTAATACGAAAGTGAGAAGAACACCACCCGTAACCGCTATACATATAAGAATAACTGCAACAAAAGCAATTTTCTCCATACCATCAACTCCATCTAAAAGCTTCCGGTAACAGAGAGATCTGTCTTCAATTCTATCATAATGTTCGAAGGCAGATTAGACTCCGGTAGTATTGGAAACCCGAGATTTGATCTCAGTTCAAGCTTCTCTATCGTTATTCTCGGCTCATTTATGATCATCTCAAGAATATCGAGAATATCTCTTGAAGTACCGGAAAGAGTTACCCCTTTATAGTTTCCGGGCTTCGTCCCTACAGGTATAAGCGTCTGAAGCTCGTTAAAATAGCTCCTGGTACTCATCGAGCCGATAGCTTCGTTTCTGACTCTTGTAAGGAGCTGCACTTCGAGAAAGGCGTTTTCCAGCTCATTCACTTCCGTAAGCAAAGTGGAAGTATTCTTGAACGCATTATAGGAGTACATGACCACGAGAAAAGCAAAACTTGAAAGAGTCAGAAGTATCATAAGAATTATCAACAGTCTGGAATTGACTCCCTTCTTGTCGAGAAATGTCAGTCTTTTGTTTAGACGGTTCCTGTAGTCCTTATGGACAAAGAACTCGTCGGGTTCACGGAACGACACACTCTCAGGGGTTTGAAATTCGAGATCTTCGAGTTCAAAGTCCCTTTCACTGTCTTTGCTCAAGAGTCTCACCTACCTCCAGATCGACGAGCTGCAGGGTGTAAAGATCTGCAAAGCCCATATTTCCTCTGACTCCCGGATAAGCAAGCAAAGTGGGA
Organism: Thermotogales bacterium Thermo_02; assembly: GCA_001603185.1. Lineage (GTDB taxonomy): Bacteria > Thermotogota > Thermotogae > Petrotogales > Kosmotogaceae > Mesotoga. Next base: position 6,780 of record LVBU01000034.1, read on the forward strand.
GTTGTCACGGGAGTAGGAAAGTTAACATCTTTGCCATCGTATATAAGATAGTAGAATGAACTCCCCTTTCCATCAGCGAAACTTACCCGAGTCAGGATTGTCTTTATAGCGTTCTCGTCTTCCAAAAAGGCGTTTATAGTCCTGAATACATTCATCTCCTGGGTCTTCTTCGTCACATGTGTTCTCAAATCCCTGACCTGTCTCGAAAGGGTGTTTTTCATATTTATATACAGC
>LVBU01000439.1 GCA_001603185.1 Thermotogales bacterium Thermo_02
TTTTTCTGTTTGAACTTTCTAAATATCCCGACTATTTCAGTTCTCTCTCTTCTGGCAATCACTTCTTGCCCAGATCCTGAAGTACTTCGCGCCAATATTGAATTTCTTGACGAACTCCGTGTATTCCGGCCAGATAGGCGCCCTGTAAAACTCGCTGCGGCCTATTCCGCCGTTTATAAGGTATTCGGGCAGTGGGTTTCCCCCGTGGAAGACCGACCTCGCGAGTATCTGTCTTCTGTTGGTGAAGTTTGTCCAGTTGCAGCCGAAGGCTTCCCCGGGCCGGATTATGGCCAGTATCTTCGGAGCCATCCTGTTTTCCAGGTAAAGCGCCTGGTAAGCGGCCGCGCCGTCCGCGCATATGAAGAGCAGCGAAAACCTGTATGGGTTGTGGCTTTCGTCGTACTCTTCGGTCCTCTCGAAGATGAACCATTCTGCGAAGGGCTTCTCGAAAATATCCGAGTATTGGTCGGGTTCGTGGTATTCCCGACTGTCCGGCTCGACCCTTATCCTCCAGCCATTTGGCGCGAGCTGACTTTCGCTTATTGAATTCTGCCTAATAACTCTGTATCCCCTGAATCCCTCACCGGTGATCTCTTCAAGCAGGTTTTCCTTGCTTATCGAGTAATCGACATATACGAAGCTATAGACATTTCCCATGAAGTACTCGACCGGGTGACCGTCGTGGCCGCAGGCCGGGTAATAGATTGAGTCTTTCAGTACTTCACGGATATTGAATTCGCCCGGGTTCTTTATCCATTCAGGCATTTCAGCATTCGTCACTTCACTGAACAACCCCATCTCTCCCTTCAGTATTCTGAGTTTCTATCCGTCTGAGCAGTCTTCGCGATTCGGAAGCCTATATAGGGAGTCGTGAAGTTCTCCCCTGCGAAGTCGCGGGCCGAAATCGTTATTTCTTGACGTTCTTCACGCACGCTTCCGCCGCGAAGGCTTTTGAATACGCCGGTTTCTCCATAAGGGTTTATCTCCAGTCCCTCCGAATATCTTTCGCTATTGTCGCTGCACAGTTCCCATACGTTACCGGACATATCGTGAAGTCCGAGCTCGTTCGGACTCTTTTGCCCGACTTCATGAGTAGTTGAGTTTGAGTTGTAATGATGCCAGGCGACATCGTCGACGACGTTGCTCCCGGCGAAGATGTAACCTCTGCTCTTGTTCCCTCCCCTGGCCGCGTATTCCCATTCGGCCTCGGTCGGTAACCTGTAGCCGGCAACTTTTCTTAGATCGGTCGTGTGTGAGCCTTCGGAATCAAGGAGCTTGCCTAAACCATCGTACGCCGGGGGCAGGCTTTCTCTTTCGCTCAACCAGTTGCAGTAGGAGATGGCGTTTAGCCATTTGATATTCGTAACCGGTTTTCTGCAGTTCGTGAAGTTTCCATCCACGGGTTCTTCTACGCCCGTTGCACGGCAGAACCGCGAATACTCCAGACAAGTGACGGGGTACTTGCCGATATGGAAATCATAGGTAAGTATCACATAGAGGGGCCTCCCCACGCGTAGATTTTCTATCTTCCCCGCCTCTCTCATCTCGAACTCTCCGCCCCCGACAAAGACGAACTCGTTTTCAGATGCTTCCTGCTGGTGGTTCCCTCTCTGCTCGGAAACAGGCGGATTGAGTTTTGCGGGATCTCCCGAGTACCTCCAGATGGTCACGCAGAAATTATGTC
>LVBU01000035.1 GCA_001603185.1 Thermotogales bacterium Thermo_02
CCTGTGCCCAAGACAGGCGCGCTTCCATCTGCGCTACTCCCCGTTTACGAATCTAAATATATCAGATTTTGCGAACATCGTCAATAGTGCATTATCCGATACTGTAGATTCATTGACGGAGAAATCGCATTGTAACCATCGCTCCCAATACTCATGTCAAAGATCAAGGCTATTAATTAGACGCAATCGGTAAAAAGCGGTTCATCAAGCCTTTTGAAGTCTGGAAGAGAAATGTAGTAGAATCACATAAGAGGTGGAAAACTTGGAAGCAATCTATGCGAACAACCTTGTCAAAACTTTCGGAAAGCTAAGAGCTCTCGATGGCCTCTCTATCCAAATTGAAGCTGGAGATCTCTACTGTCTTCTTGGTCCGAACGGTGCAGGTAAATCAACGCTTATAAGAGTGCTGATAGGTCTCATGAGACCGACAAGCGGTACTGTTAGAATTGACGGCATAGATCTTAGCTCCGGGGTAAGGAAAGTGAGAGAAGTTGTTGGTCTGGTTTCCGAAAAGGTAATCCTATATGATAAACTCAGCCCAATCGAAAACCTTCTCTTTTTTGCTTCAATGAAGAATATACCTAAGAAGAAGGCGAGGCCGAGAATTCTTGAACTCTTAGACAGAGTGGACATGCTAGCCTGGAAAGACAAACCGATTAGAGTCTTCTCTACAGGAATGCGACAGAGGATAAACTTTATTAGAGCCCTTGTCCACAGTCCGAAGATAGTCTTCATGGACGAGCCTACTATAGGGCTTGATCCACATACAACCCGTACCATTAGAAATATGGTTAAGGAACTTAACAACGAAGGTACAACAGTAGTATTGACTACCCACATGATGCATGAAGTCGAGAATATATCGAGTTACATTGGAATAATGAACCGTGGAAGGATCATTGCCAATGGAAGCATCGATGAGCTAAAAAACACTCTCAATAGAGGCTTCATAAGGCTTACAGTATCTGGCAGAACAGACGTGTCGCTTGAAGATCTTGAAGGCTTTATCAGTGTTCGTAGAGAGAGAGACTCTCTGATCGTTGAAGTCGAACATGACACACCTTTTGATAGAGTAATTGAGGGTATATCATACAAGAATTTGACTCTTCTAAATGTAGAACACATAAAGCCTTCTCTAGAAGATGTGTTTGTAGAGATGACGATTTCAAAGAGTCAAACCTTGGATACAAAGAGTTCGGAGAGAAATGATCAAGTGAGACGAAAATCAGAGGAGATGTGATTGCTAATGTACGATGCTATTGTAATTGGAGGAGGACCGGGCGGCTATGTATGTGCTATACGACTTGCACAACTTGGAAAGAAGGTAGCTCTTGTCGAAAAGGAATACCTTGGAGGAACCTGCACTAATTGGGGCTGTATCCCCACAAAGGCAATGCTTTCCTCGGCCCATCTCTACACCGAAATAAAAGAAAAGTCAAAAAGGCTCGGTGTCGAGGTTGGTGAACTGAACTATCGACTAGAAGGAATCATGGCTCATATGAAGAGAACAGTAACCACTTCTAGAAAGGGGATCGAGCTGTTATTGAAGAAGAACGGCGTGGACTTCTTCAATGATCTGGCAATAATAAAGGACTCTAAGAACGTTCTGCTGGAGAGCAGGAATGAAGTTCTTAATGCAGACAATCTTGTAATTGCAGGCGGGTCAGAACCTTCTTTATTTCCACCCTTCGATAGTATTGCAGGTCTCTGGACCAGTGACGATATCTTCAAACTCGCAGAGATGCCATCAAGCGTCGCTATAGTTGGAGGAGGAGTAATCGGAGTGGAGTTTGGCACTTTTTTCGGTACGCTTGGAGTCAAGACTACGATCATTGAACTGGCCGATCACATACTCCCTTACGAAGACTCCGATGTCGCAGACGAAATCAGAAGGACTCTCAAGAAGAAGGGCGTTGCTGTGATGGAAGGAACGAAAGTTATTTCCGTTGAAACTTCTGGTGAGAGCTTTCATTTGGTAACTCAGGGCGAGAATAGCGAGACTATAGAAGTCGACAAAGTACTCGTCGCAATCGGAAGAAAGGCCAGAATTTCCGACGATATAAGATCGCTGGGTGTCGAGATAAGGCGAGGAGTCGTAACAGATAAACGGATGAAAACCAATATGGAAGGCGTCTATGCAATTGGAGACATAAGAGCCGAGATTATGCTGGCTCATGTAGCGAGTTACGAAGGTATCGTAGCTGCTCATAATATTGCTGGACAAGAGATGTTGATGGACTATTCAGCAGTTCCTTCGATCATCTTCTCCAGTCCGGAAGTCGCTTCAACTGGACTAAGAGAGAGCGAAATTGACGATTCCAGTTCGGTGAAGATCTCCAAGTTTCCACTCGCTGCGAACGGAAGGGCAAGAACTATGCTGGAAAACACCGGCTTTGCCAAGGTCATTGCCGAATCACAAACAGGAAAGATTCTGGGAGCTAGTATCGTTTCACCGTCAGCAACAGATCTCATAATGGAGGCCGTTGTTGCTGTAAAAAATGGCCTTACCGTCGAACAACTGGAGAATTCGATTCACCCGCATCCCACACTTACAGAGACTGTGCTAGGGGCTCTCGAAGGAATAGAGGGAATGAGCATTCATTCATAATAAAACAAAGAGGCTTCGCGCCTCTTTGCTTTATCATTCCCAGCTTCTGCTCTCGAAACTCGCTACTCCCGAAAGCGCCAAATCTCTGTCAGGAAAGTTACCAAGTTCTTTTCCTTCACTGCGAGATTCGATGGTGTGATATTCTTCAGCCGGCGAAAAGACACATATCTGTGCAGCTCTATAGGTCCAGAATCTCATACCGCACTTCTCGCAGAGATTAATGTCCTCGACATCTCTCTTAAAATTCACTTCTTTATTATATCTACGACAAAAGGAACGATTCTTCTCGTCGGCAAAGAAATAGATCGCCTGTGGCTGCAGCGAGTCTTTACCTCCCATACTCTCCGATTCCACTGGATCTGTCTCTTATACACATCT
>LVBU01000440.1 GCA_001603185.1 Thermotogales bacterium Thermo_02
ACCTTGAACCGGATCTCGGTACAACTTTAATAGTAATAATAATATGGTACTTTATCACCTTAATGAGCAGGAAATTCGATAGGTTAATGATCGCGATGACCGCTTTGATTCTCCTTGGAGGACCCTTGCTGTTCAGATTTGGTCTGGAGCCGTACCAGAGGGATAGGTTGTTGAGTTTTCTGGAACCGGAAAAATATGCTTCAGGGGCGGCTTATAATACTATACAGGCGATAAGGGCTATAGGTTCAGGGGGTCTTGATGGAAGAGGATTTCTTCGCGGAACTATGAATCGACTGGGCTTTGTTCCTGCAGACCATACAGACTTCATCTTTTCGGTTCTTGGCGAAGAGTGGGGCTTTATGGGAGCTGTGACGATAGTGTGTCTTTACGGGCTTCTTATCTGGAGGATATGGGTGGTAACAAGAAGGACGGGCAGTTACTTTGGAAGACTCGCGTTGAGCGGCTTCTTCGCGGTCTTTGCATTTCATGTGGTCGAGAATATCGGAATGAACATCGGAGTTCTACCGGTAACCGGTATTCCATTGCCTTTTGTAAGTTATGGAGGGTCTTCCTCGATGATCTTTGCACTGCAACTTGGAATTGTTCAGAGTTACGCCAAGAGAGAAATGGATTATGATAAGAAAGAAGGCCAGTAGCCAAAGGAGGTAGAATATGAGACTAATCGAATCGGTACCGAATTTCAGTGAGGGTAGAAGACATGATGTGATTGAGCAAATCGCAGACGAATGTAGAAAGGTAGCGAATGTCTGGGTTCTTGATTACTCAAGCGACCCCAATCACAATCGTTCAGTTATTACTCTTGCTGGAGAGCCTGACGGTGTTGAGAAAGCCCTTTTCAACATGACAAAGAAAGCGAGAGACCTGATAGACCTGAAGAATCACTCTGGTGAGCATCCGAGAATGGGTGCCACAGATGTTATTCCATTGATTCCAGTTATGAACACCACCAAGGAAGAGTGCATAGCGCTTTCGAGGAAACTTGGAAAGAGAATTGGAGAAGAGCTCTCAATACCGGTCTATCTCTATGAAGACTCCGCAACTTCGCCCGAAAGAGTGAGTCTGTCAAGTATCAGAAAGGGAGAGTTCGAGAATTTCCCGTCGAAGATCGCCTCTGAAGGATGGAAACCGGACTTTGGGCCCGGCGAAATACACCCCTCCGCCGGAGTGGTTGCCGTAGGTTGCAGAGAGTATCTTATAGCTTTCAATGTAAATCTCGGAACAGATAACATAGAAATAGCAAACAGGATAGCTAAGTCAGTGAGGCATATAAGCGGAGGATTCAGGTACGTAAAGGCTCTGGGATTCAGGCTGGAGGACAGAGGCATAGTTCAGATATCCATGAATATGACCAATTATAGAAAGACTCCTTTGTTCAGAGTATTCGAAGTTATCAAGTCCGAAGCCGATAGATACGGTGTACCCATAGTTGGTTCAGAAATAGTCGGTCTCACTCCGCTTCAGGCTCTGGTAGATGTTGCAGATCACTACCTTAAACTTGAAAGATTCGATGTTTCTTCCATTCTTGAGAAAAGAGTGCTTGATTTCTTCTCAGAGGGAGATAACTGAAGATATGGAATTCGATCTGGCCATATTGAATCTTAGACAGGTTGTATCACCGTTCTCGAGAGGACCTGTTCGCGGCAAAGATATGGCCTTTCTTGAAGTCAAGAG
>LVBU01000441.1 GCA_001603185.1 Thermotogales bacterium Thermo_02
CCATAATGGCACTCAGTCGGTCTTGATCAGTCCTAATCATCTATCAGCGAGCATTGGAAATTGATAGAGTATTCTGTATACTCATAATACATCATACATCATACGTATGATGACTGATGAGACCAAGAAGGTGATTTTCATGGCCAGGCGCAAATCATTATACGAAATAATATACGCACAGATAGAACAAGAAGTGCAGAAGATGAGCGACGGGACTCAGCTTCCTTCTATAGATAAGCTCTGCGAGGATTATGGAGCAAGTAAAACTGTCATAAGGGAGGTTATCACTGCACTTGAAAAGGATGGACTAGTCGTCAGAAGACAGGGGCTGGGAACATTTGTTGTAAAAGACAGTGGGCTTGTGCATACCGGGATTGAGTACTTGCGAGGCCTTACAAGGATAATCTCCAGTTCTGGAAAGACTCCGGATCTTGTTCACGATGCCTACAGGGTGGTTGAAGCTGATGAAGAACTCGCCACAAGGCTGGAGACTGAAATGGGTCAACATTTGGTCCTTACGGAGAGGGTTTATGCTGCAGATGGCGTACCGGCGATTTTTGCGAGAACTTTCATTGCTTCCGAGAGAGTGCCGGGCGGTACGCAGGCGCTCGTTAGGACTCTTGGAAGCAGCAAAGCGAAAGAACTTACTCTCTTCGATCTTATGGAGGAGAACTTCAAAGAACCCATTAGATATGCGATAGCCGAGATCGAATCAACTCTTGTTGACAGAGAGCTCTCAAGACTACTTCAGATTGAAAAGGGAAGCTCAATAGTCCTTCTAAAGGAAGTTCACAGAGATATGAACAACATACCTATGCTTTACTCGGAAGACTTCATCAACACTGCAGTATTCAGAATACACGTGCTCAGGAAGAAGATTTGAGGTGACATTCATGTTGGAGGATTACAGAGAGCCTTTAGGGTTGGAAGGGAAGTTTCAGTATCATATTGAATGCGGACCAGGTGATATCGCTCCCGTGGTGATAGTCCCGGGAGATCAGGCAAGAGTAGAGAAAATAGTGAAGAGGCTCTGCAATGCAAGAAAGGTTGCAGAGAACAGAGGTTTGATAACTTACACCGGCGAGTATGAAGGAAATGAAGTGTCCGTCACTTCCACGGGTATGGGAGGGCCATCGGCGAGCATCGCTTATGAAGAACTAATCAATATCGGTGCCAAAGTCTTGATAAGGATTGGTAGCGTTGCCGGGCTTCAGGAAGCTATCAATGAGGGTGACATCGTCGTCCCGTACGGGTGCGTTCGCGATGATGGTGCTTCAAGTTATTATGTTCCACCTAATTTTCCAGCCGTGGCTTCGCCGGATGTCTATTATTCACTGATAAATTCTGCTAGGAATATTAGCAGAAGAGTCGTCACCGGTATAAACTGGACGCACTCATGTTTCTACAACCGTGACCCCGAGTACTTTCAAAGCTGGAGCAGAAGAAGGGTAATCTCGATGGAAATGGAAGCCTCTGCCCTCTTCGTAATATCGAGTCTGCGTGGAGTGAAGGCCGGCTTCATAGGTGTCTGCTATGCCAACAGATTCAGGCAGTCTGAGGGTGGAAAAGTGGATCTCTCTGTCAACGATCCACGCAGGGAAGTAATTGAAGTGTCTGTGAATGATGCCATTGATATAACGCTAAGAGCTGTGAAGAGAATGTATCTTGAAGATCTTGTTCAATGACCGAAGGGAGGGGATCAAATGAGAAGCAAGTTTGTGCTCTTGATGGTATTGCTTTTGCTAGTTTCGTGTTTTGCGTCACCACTCAGACTTTCGAGTGAAGTGGGAATTCATACCGATGCCTGGAAGACCAGAATGCCTGGTTTCACCGCTGAAAAAGGAGTGGAAGTATCGATTCAGCAATTTCCTTATGCCAATTACCTTGATCAGTTGATGCTTGGGTATACCGCTGGAAGAGTCGATATAGATGTACCGTACATATCGATGTTATGGTATCCAGCGCTCGCAACTGCCGGGTACATCTCCCCGATAAGCGACATTCCCGGCTACGATAGGCTGAACGAGTCGGATATACCTGGAATAAGGAACACCAAGCTCAACGGGAAGACCTACATAATCCCTTACATGAACGAGCTGGGAGGAATAATCTACAGAAAGGACCTCTTCGAAGACCCAAAAGAAAAGGCCAATTTCCTCGCGAAGTACGGCTACGAATTACGGCCACCGCAGACTCTTGAGCAATATGAAGACGTCGCCGAATTCTTCAACCGACCGCCTGATCTTTATGGAGTAACTCTCATGGGAAGGAGAAGCATCTTCCTTGCTACTCACTTCATGCAAAGACTATGGGCCAATGGAGGAGCACTACTCGATTTGAACATGCGTCCGATCTTCAACTCTGAAGCTGGCGTACAGGCTCTTAAAGAGGTAGAACGCATGTTCCAGTTTGCCAATCCGGCTGCCAGAAACTACGATTTCCAGGAAGCACTTAACGAATTCATCAGCGGTAGAAGCGCGATGGCAGAAATATGGACGACGGGGATGTTCTATGTTGAGGACGCTTCAAGATCTTCGATTGTCGGAAAGGGAGGGTTCGTAGGTTTCCCGAGACCGGAAGAAAAACTTGGAGAGAAGCTACCGATGCTTTATATCTCCTGGGGTTTTTCTGTTAGCAGTGCAGCCCCGGACAAACAAGCGGCTCTTGAATGGCTTATCTATGTGACGGACACCAAGAATCAAGTTGAGGCGGCTCCCACTGGAAATATTCCAGCCCGTTTCTCATCACTCAATAGCGCGGAGCTCGCTCTGTCCTTCCCATGGATTAAAGACTTTGCTCTGGCAATGGAAAACTGCATTCCGACACCCATAGTGCCGTTGATTCCCGAAGGCGGCAGTATAGTGAGTGGGATAATTGCACCTGCAGTATCTGAGTTTCTTTCTGGAAGCAAGACAGCAGAGAAGGCACTTAACGACGCCGTCAAAGAAGTCGATAGGTTGATGAGAGACGGCGGATATTATTGATTCGATTCTTCGCCGGGCCGAAAGGTCCGGCGCTTCTTACGGCGGGGGATTAGATGGACTTAAGAAGGAGATTTTCGGGTTTCACATACGTTCTTCCTGCTCTCGTATTCATAGTGGTAATCTTCATGATTCCTCTAACATATACTGTTGTGATGTCTTTTCTCAGATGGAATCTTCTCAGGCCAGATCTAGGTATTCGGGCTGCCGGATTCAGCAATTACGAAAGACTATTCACGGATTCATTCACTCTGGAGACCATTGGAAGGACATTCTACTTCGTGGTTGGGTCGGTACTGCTGGAATTGCTAGTTGGTCTGAGCATAGCACTTGCGCTTGACACTGAGTTCAAAGGCTGGAAGATTGTACAGTCAATACTGCTCGTTCCTTTTATGATTGCTCCTGTTGTTGTCGGTTTTGTGTGGCGTTTTATACTTAACAACGATTACGGCCCTGTCATCCACTTTCTGAAACAGATAGGTCTGAGTGGGTTGACCGATAAGCCTCTGCTTTCCAATCCCTCCATGGCGATGCCGGTACTGATACTGGCCGATGCCTGGGAATTCACCCCGTTCGTTGTCCTGGTATTGCTTGCCGGTCTGAAGTCTATTCCTTATGAACCCTATGAGGCTGCCTTTGTTGATGGAGCAGGTTCTATACAGAGATTTCTTTATATCACACTTCCTCTGCTCAGGTCTTCCATGCTGGTCGCAGTAGTCATAAGAACACTAACATCTCTGAGAGTCTTCGATATCGTGTTCATAATGACTGGAGGAGGTCCAGGGACTTCGACAGAAACTCTCGCCTTCTACGGTTATAGAATAGCCTTCCAGTCTTACAATATCGGATTCTCGTCGGCCATAAACATGCTCACTTTCGGAATCGCGATTATATTCACGATATTCTATATGAGAGTAATAGGTGGTGGAAAAAACTATGATTAGAAGAAAGCCCATCGCCAGGATAATAGTCTTCGTAGTCAT
>LVBU01000442.1 GCA_001603185.1 Thermotogales bacterium Thermo_02
TACTTGATTAGTGTTGTAGGAAAGAGAAAAAAGACAATAAACAGTTATATGTTCTCATAATGGTTGAATTTGACCCCTCAGGTGTGGTATATTACGTTCGAGAGATACATACCCGGGAGGTATTTTTATGAGGAAAGAGGAAATACACGACTTTCTAAAGTCGGAACCATCGATTCAGGAACTTCGAAGATTTGCAAAGATGCTTGGAGTAAGACTGAGAAGAAGTATGAAAAAGAGGGACATAACGAAGGCGATAATCAAGACTTCTGAAAGCAGAAGACCCAGTAGTGAAAACACTACCGCAAACTCGACAGAAAAGATGCGGCCATCAAAGCCGGTAAACGCCGACCTTCCTTCCAGATATTTTAGAGACTATGTAGTGGTTCATCCAGTTAATCCCTATTGGATTCATACTATGTGGGATCTGTCAATCAGGACGGCTGAGTCTCTTTCCAGAATCGACGCAAAACTCTTCGTGAGAGTCAGCGACATTACGAACATAATCTACGATGGAAAAAACGCCCACAGATTCAAAGAAGCCCAGATAGATTTGGAGCAGGGTAGCTGGTACTTCCAGGTAGATTTTCCAGATGCTGACTATATAGGAGAGCTTGGTTATTATAGCGGTGAAGTCTTCGTTAGTATATTGAAGTCAAGGATTACGCGAACGCCAAGGAACTCACCAAAGTTCACTGAATATGAGACATGGATAAACCGGGTAAAGGGTGGGCGGCAGGAAATAGCAGCAACAAGCGAAGAAGCGGGAATAGCTTTCGTCCCGAAATCATCTGGACCTTCTTCAAGTCCTTCTTCTGAAGAGTTTATAAAGACAATATCCAAGTCTAAGAGCGGGAGATGAGAGTATGTCAAGAGGAAAACTAGTTCTGATGCTCCATGCACATTTGCCGTTCATAAACCATCCTGATTTCCCGAGTTTCATGGAAGAGAGGTGGCTGTTTGAAGCTATTACGGAAACGTATATACCTCTAATAATGGCATTTCACCGCCTTAAGAATGATGGAATCTACTTCAGAATAACGATGAGCATTACCCCTCCACTTATGGAGATGTTTGCAAACAAAGATCTTCAGAAAAAATATGTGGACTACCTGGGCAGAAACATCGAACTCTGCCACAAGGAAATCGAAAGAACTATAAATGAAGTTCCTGGAAGCCAAAGGCTCGCAAAGCGCTATCTTAAAGAACTGGAAGAAATCAGGGAACTATATTTGTCCTGTGATGGAAATCTGGTTGGGGAGTTTGCAAAGTTTCAGGACTCGGGTAACCTCGAGATAGTCACCTGCAATGCTACACATGGATTCTTGCCGCTGATGACTCACTATCCAGAAGCGATAAACGCACAGATCTCTATCGGCGTGGACACTTACAGAAAAGACGTCGGACGCTTGCCAAAAGGTATTTGGCTTGCTGAGTGTGGTTACGTTCCCGGCATTGACTCCTATCTCAGAGAATATGGATTATCTTTCTTCTTCGTTGATTCTCATGCTCTCTGGTACGGAGACCCGGCTCCCCGTTACGGCGTTTACAGACCGGTTATTACACCAGAGAACGTCTTCGTCTTCGCAAGAGACCCAGAATCAAGCCAGCAAGTCTGGAGCGCTGAGGTTGGATATCCCGGTGATTCCAGATACAGAGAATTCTACAGGGATGTGGGTTTTGACAGAGAAGAAGACTATATAAGACCCTACATAGACCCGAGCGGCGAGCGCTGCAATACAGGTATCAAGTACTACAAGATAACGGGAAAGGACGTCCCCCTAAACGAGAAGAGCCTCTACGATTTCGACGACGCAAAGAAGGCCACAAAGGAACACGCCAGAGACTTCTCGCAAAGAAAACGTGAACAGGTAAGAAGACTGTCCGAGCAATTCGGGGGAGTTGAACCTGTGATTGTAGCTCCCTTCGATGCAGAGCTCTTCGGACACTGGTGGTATGAAGGACCGCTGTTTATTGAAGAGCTTTTCAGAGAACTAAATGGAGACAGCGAGGTTGTTCCAGCTACACCTCCGGAGGTAATCGACTCCATGGAACAGGTTCAACAGATAACACCAAACATGTCAACCTGGGGAGCGAACGGTTATAACGAAGTCTGGTTAAACGGTAGGAACGACTGGATCTATAGACACCTTGATGAAGGTACCAGATTGATGATCGAGCTTGCAAGAAAGTATGAAAGAACTGAAGAAAAGCTGAAGATAAGAGCTCTCAATCAAATGGCAAGAGAGCTTCTTCTGGCACAGTCCAGCGATTGGGCCTTTATAGTAACAACCAATACCACGGTTGAATATGCAGTTAATCGCACGAGGTCGCACTTGGAAAGACTTCTGTCGCTTTACAGAGAGATAGAGAGCAATAATATCGATGAAGAACGACTTAACACTCTTGAATGGATTGACAGCATCTTTCAAGGGATTGATTTTAGAGTATACGCAAAACAAGTTGGCTAGAAAAGTCTGCCTTTTTCAGCAACACACATTAACAAGTCAACAGCGCCTATGGTATAATTCCTGAAGACGGGGGAGGGGTCTCACCTCCCCCTATTGGTTGTGAGTATTTGGTGCGTGGAGGGAGTTGAAAATTAGATGCCAGCAAGAAGAACGAGAAAGAACAGAAACTTCATGAAATCGATTCAGGGTCCTGTTGTCTGGGCTATAGCTATTCTCTTTGGAGTCGGAATAATTTGGTGGTCGGTAGCACAATATCTGGGTGGAGATTCACGAAATGATCCACAAAGCGGTTCCGTTGATCTTCAGTTCAGTGAGACTGCCGGTGGTTTGACGAAAGATGGAACTCCTATGTCCGATCAGAGATACTGGGTAACGTATTCAGAGTATGAAACATCAGTTAGAGATACTCTAACCAACTTGAGAAGCCAGGGCTACAGTCTGGACCCATATTTTGAGATTGATAATAATCCCAGCGAGATGGGAATAAGATACGAGATATTCAAATCTCTTTTCGAGCAGAAGGTATTGCTTTACTATGCAACGGAAAATGATGTTGTTCCCTCTGAGGAAGCCATTAAGATAGAGACTGATAGGATAGTTGATCAATACACAAGCGACGAGAACACAAAGTCTTCCATTATATACCAGTATGGTTCTGTTGAAGCTTTTTCGAAGCTAGTGGGTAATTATGTTGCAACGCAGCTTCTCGCAACGAATGTAAGAGACAAAGCGATTCCGAATATTGACGGGCTTTTTGAAACATTCGTGACAGATAATCTAGCCGACCTTAAGTATAGATATGAAAAGGTTGACGCCAGCCACATTTTGGTTACAGAAGAAGCAAGTGCTCTGGAAATAAAGGCATTGATAGAAAATGGAGAGATGGAGTTTTCAAAAGCTGCAAGCGATTTTTCTATAGATACCGGCACGGCTTCTAACGGTGGAAGTCTTGGAATGTTTGGCCGTGGCCAGATGGTTACGGAGTTTGAAGAGGCCTCTTTCAGCGCTACTCCGGGATTGATAGTCGGTCCCATAGAGTCCCAGTTTGGCTATCATCTAATCAAAGTAGACTCTAAGCTTGCATTCGACAACTACGAAGAATTCAAAACAATTCCTGAATTTGAAACTGAAAGGACTCAGTTCCAGGACAATCAATTCGACATCTGGCTCAATGATTTCAGAAACGAGCAGAGGCTTTCTTATGTCATAAATGATCCTGACCTGAAAATGTACGATGCCTATGAAATGAGCAAAAACAATCCCGAGAAATCCAAAGCCTTTATTGAGAACATTCAGAGAGACTACTTCGATTCCGAAGGTAACATTTTGCTTGGAGACTCGTATCTTCCCATAGTGCTCTATACAGGACTTGCGGATAGTCGTATTTCAACTTTGAGTAGTCAGGTTCTCGACCTGGAGGAACTGAAGGACATTTTTGATACATTACCGGCGACCATTTCTACACTTGCGGCAACAGAAGTAGCAAGTATGCTAGAGACCACTCCGGCAACGGATCTGGAAATGAGGGCACATCTGAACAATGCCAGGATAATGCAGGACTACCTTGACAGGTATGACCTTGCAAGTCCAGCAGAAGTCGATCAGATGCTTATACCCCTGAGCGATACATTCAGTACATTGAACAAATACTTCGAGAGTTCTGTAAGGTTCTTGTAC
>LVBU01000443.1 GCA_001603185.1 Thermotogales bacterium Thermo_02
GAGGACGGATGTCAACAAAAACACTGAGCGGCGAAGTTTATTATCCTTCCGAAGAAGTAATTAAAAAAGCACACATAAAAGATTGGGAAGAATTAGATAAAAAAGCAAAGCAGGATTACCCTGGCTTCTGGTCCGAAATTGCGAATGAACTTCATTGGTTTAAAAAATGGGATAAGGTAATTGACGATTCGCAAAAACCTTTTTATAAATGGTTCACTTCCGCAAAAACAAACATAGTTTATAATTGCCTGGATACTCATGTAAAAACTTATCGTCGTAATAAACTGGCGTTAATTTGGGAAGGAGAGAACGGTGAATCAAGAACATTTTCCTATTACGCTTTGCACAGGGAAACATGCAAGTTCGCGAATGTTTTAAAAAGTTTGGGCGTGCAAAAAGGCGACCGAGTTACAATTTATATGGGACGCACTCCAGAAATTATGATGGCTATGCTTGCGTGCGCTAGAATTGGCGCGATCCATTCGGTTGTTTACGGAGGATTTTCAGTCGAGTCACTTTCGGAAAGAATTGAAGACAGTAATTCAAAAGTTCTAATCGTTTCTGATGGCGCGTATCAGCGCGGAAAAATTGTACCATTGAAGCAGATTGCTGATGAAGCTTTGCAGCGTTGCGGTACGGTTGAACATGTTTTGGTTGTAAAGAGAACAGGGCAGGAAATAAATATGGAACAGGGCCGCGATATGTGGCTTCACGAATTAATGAGTTTGCCGATAGCTACAAATAGCTGCGCGCTTGTAGAAATGGATGCTGAAGATCCTTTGTTTATTCTTTACACATCAGGCACAACCGGAAAACCAAAAGCGATTTTGCATACTCACGGTGGTTATATGGTTGGCACTTATGCAACGTTAAAATATGTTTTTGATATTCATGAAGATGATAGATATTGGTGCGCAGCAGATCCCGGCTGGATTACAGGCCATAGTTATATTGTTTATGGTCCGCTGTTAAACGGCGCTACTTCATTTATGTACGAAGGCGCACCAAACTTTCCGTATCCAAACCGATGGTGGTCTATGATAGAAAGGTACGGCATTAATATTCTATACACAGCGCCGACTGCAATCCGCGGATTGATGCGTTTTGGGGAATCATGGGTTAATCGTCACGATCTTTCATCGTTAAGATTGCTTGGTTCTGTGGGCGAGCCAATAAATCCAGAAGCGTGGAAATGGTACCATCGTGTTGTTGGAAAAGAAAAGTGCCCGATCATGGATACGTGGTGGCAAACGGAAACCGGAATGTTTATGATAACACCTTTACCATGTTTGCCTTTAAAACCAGGCTCGGGCTCGCGGCCATTCCCCGGTATTGAAATGGATGTTGTTGATGAAGAAGGCAACTCAGTAAAACCAAACGACGAGGGATTTCTTGTTATTAAAACGCCATGGCCCGCGATGATTCGTACGGTTTATAAAGATCCCGAAAGATTTGTGAATCAATATTGGAGTAGATATCCCGGTGTTTATTTAACTGGTGATAGCGCGCGTAAAGATGAGGACGGTTATTTCTGGGTTATCGGCAGGGTTGATGATGTAATAAAAGTATCGGGTTATCGTCTCGGTACCGCGGAAATTGAAAGCGCGCTCGTTAGCCACAATGCTGTAGCGGAAGCTGCGGCAATCGGATTACCGCACGAAATAAAGGGCAACGCGATTTATGCTTACGTTATTTTGCGTACGGGTGTCGAAAAGAATCCGGCTCTACTGGAAGAACTCCGTCAGCATGTAAGCCATGAAGTTGGACCAATCGCCAAACCCGAGCATATTGAGTTTGTTGATTCGCTACCAAAAACACGAAGCGGAAAAATTATGAGAAGAGTTTTGAAAGCAAGAGCGCTGGGGCAAGACCCGGGAAATATTTCAACTCTTGAAGAGTGATTTCTTAAAAATTCCACACCATAAAAATGGTGTGGAATTTTCTTTTTAAAAGTTTATTTTCACACCTGAATTTAATCCAATAGATTTTTCAGACTAAGGTCCGGGTGATGCTGCTAAAGAAGTTCTTTCTATTTCTCTCAATCTTATTATTGATTGATTCAGTAATATATTCTCAAGATTTTGGTACACTCAGAGGTTTAGTAACTGATTCTACGACTAGTGAAGCTCTTGCTTATGGAAATGTTTATATTAAAGAAATAGGCAAAGGTACTGCTACAGATGCGCGTGGATATTTTTTAATCCCGCAAATTCCTGCCGATAAAAATTTTACGCTTATTGTTTCTTACGTTGGTTTCCGCACAAA
>LVBU01000444.1 GCA_001603185.1 Thermotogales bacterium Thermo_02
GAAGTTATAAAGAAGATTAAGGCCCGCACCAAGCAATAGATTGTCTGTCGGTCTCAATATGTACTCCCAACCTCTTCCGAATACGGGGATGAAGAAAAGGAACTTTCCATCAAACGTATAAGCATTCACCGCATTTGGGGTGAGTGGTTTTTCGTAGTAAGTGCTTGCCTGAACGATAAAGAAATCCATTCCTTCAAAGCCAGTGATGTTTCCCATTACGTCATAAACCACATCACCGTAGAGACCCTGACCAAGTATAAAGTTTTTAGGTGCCGCGACAAATATCGAAGCAACCATAAGCACGACAGCAAGAACGAGAAGCTTCTTCATGCAGTTACCCCCTTTTAAGGAATTATAGAGCTTTTTGCACAGTTACTATTTTACACTCATTGTGTGACTCAAGTCAACGTATTCAGCGCCTGTGGAAAATGAACCTCAGAATGTTGTCAGTGAGATTTCAAGAACTCTATTTCTGAGTCGTCAAGCGAGAAAGAGAGTAAATCAAGATTGTCATTTATAGACGAGTACTTCCATCCGGTGAGCAGAATGTGCTCTTTGCCATTGACTGTAAAGGCAAATTCGGCATCGAAGAAGTACACTCCCAGTTCAACTTCCTCATACTCATAAGAGATTTGATCGAACTTTTGAGCTTTGGAGGAACCGCCCAGTATTTCCTCATTTAAGAACAGAAGAGCGACCTCGCTGATTTCTTCCTTGAAGCTCTCAGGATCGAAAGCCTCTATTCGTTCTCTTGAGGAGAATAGAATCAGAACGATTGCAATTGCAAACCCCAGTACGATAGAGTACTTAGCCACAACAGTCTTGACATCGCTGTCGTTAGAACTCATGTCTTTATGTGCGCTCTCTCAAAGAAAAGACCCCTTTCGGGGCCTATTAAATCGGTCATACTCTCAGAATACCACCGCTACGCTCAGGCGTATAGCGGAGGCTATGGAAGCCGGTATTGTAGCTGGACTAAAGATTGCGGAAATCACCTGGAGTGGAGAAGCGGCAACTCCTGCACCTACAAGGAGAGTCTGGCTATTCTGCAGGACTAATGCATAATCAAAACCAGCACCTATATACGGAAAGATGATGATGTTGGTACCAAACTCATAGTAGAAGTTCACCTTCTGTAACTCAAGCGGACTGAAATACGTTTTCCAGGTCCAGCCAAGTCCAAGGTTGGGGCCAGCCCACCCGGTGATATTGCCAAAAACGTCAAGCTTGGCTTCGCCGTATACAGGAGAATGAAGACCGGCGACAAGCGGTTTTCCGTGAGCTTTGTCTGGCCAGACTATCAAAGGATCTGCCATTAAAGCCACTACAAACAGAAAGACTACGGCTAACAAAAACCATTTTTTCATCCTTATCCCTCCTCTTCTTTGCTGTTGCGAACTCAACCGGAGCTCAGCAAGATTATACATCAATAATGAAGAATGGACCTCACTATTTCAACCTCCATCGACATCTATTACTTTCACGCAGCATGTGGCAAAATACTTGACGATTAGTGGTAGAATTTTCCTGGAGAGACATACAAGAGAGGTAGTCGATGGGAAAGATAGTAGTATTTGCGGGAAATGTGGGGGCCGGAAAGTCAACTATCGCCAGAGCGGTCGCTGAAAGATTGGGGTACGGAATTCACTTCGAATCTGTCTCGGATAATCCCTTTCTAGAAGATTTCTACTATGACCAGAAAAGGTGGTCCTATCACCTTCAAACGTATTTTCTATATCATAGGTACTGCTCTTTGAAGCATGCAGAAATGAACGACAACATAGTCTTCGATCGTTCGATTTACGAGGATGCAGAGATCTTCGCCAGGAATCTTCACGAAACTGGAAAGATGTCTGATAAAGAGTTTGAAGCGTACACGACTATGTTTTACTCGATGATCAGATACCTTAGGAACCCTAACCTCCTTGTATTCATAAATGCAGACGTAGACACAATCTTAGCGCGAATTAGGCGTCGGGGAAGAGAAATGGAAATGGCCGTACCGATTTCTTATTGGGAGCAACTGGACAGATTGTATTCGCGCTGGATAAACAGCTACGACAGATCTCCAGTATACACGGTAGACGCAAGAACAGTCGATATTGTACTCATGCCCGATCATCTAGATAGTATTGTGAGAGGGATTACAGAAAAACTCAAATCTAGTTAACTCACCCAATCAACCAGGATTTCATTCACAAACCAAACCACATGTTGCAAGTATTTGCGTGTTTGCATTCTTTTGCATGCAATAGTCTGCAGAATCACTCTGTCCCGAATCTCTGAAATTCCATAATCGTTATTAAATAAGGAACACAGCCTATAGACCGTTCTGGCATAATGTTGCTTTGCTATCAATGGAAGCAAAAACTAAGGGGGTGTTAGATGTGTCAGAAAAATTCTCGAAGATAGCTATGAGAATGAAGTCAAATGTAATAAGAGAACTACTAAAAGTCACCTCAAAACCCGGCATGATCTCTTTTGGTGGTGGGGTGCCCGATCCGGAGACCTTTCCGAGATTCGAGATGGCCGAGATAGCGAAAGATATTCTTGAGAACGAATACAGATATACTCTCCAGTATGCGTCGACTGAAGGCGATCCAATTCTTAGAGAAGAGTATATAGCCATGCTGAAGCGCGATTACGGTATTGATGGTCTGGAGCTCGATGACCTCCTGGTGACCGTTGGTTCTCAGAGCGCTCTCGATCTGGTAGGTAAGATTTTCCTGGATGAAGATAGCATATACTTCGTCTCGAAACCAGTCTATCTCGGAGCTGCAAGCGCATTTTCGCTCAGATCAAGAAACTACGTTTACATGGATCTTAGAGACGATGGAGCAGATCTGGACGAATTGGAGAAGAGTCTCTCCGAGATCCAGGCAAGAGGCGATATAGAAAAAGTCAAGTTCATATACGCGATTTCGAATTTCCATAATCCCGGTGGTGTCACTATGAGTCTGGAAAAGAGAAAGAGACTTGTACAAATCGCCGAGAAGTATGATGTGTTGATCGTGGAGGACGATCCGTACGGAGACTTGAGATATGAAGGCGAACCCATTGATTCGATATTCAAGATCGGAGGAGTGGATAGGGTTCTTCTCTTGAGAACTTTTAGTAAGATCCTATCACCGGGACTCAGGCTTGGGATTGTAATAGGAAAGAAAGAGATCATAAGGAAGATGGTTATGGCTAAGCAGGCAGCTGATCTCTGTTCTCCCAGCCTTACACAAAGACTTGCCGCAAGATATCTTCAAAGGCATAATCTGACTGAGCAGATCAAGCCTACGATTGCTCTTTACAAGGAAAAGAAGGATCTTATGCTTTCAGAACTGGAGAAGCATTTTGGTAATATGGAAGGGTTCCACTGGACGAGACCGGACGGTGGGCTTTTCATATGGTTTACACTTCCCGAAGGCTTCGATACCGGCGAAATGCTGGAATTAGGTAAGGCGGAGAATATTCTCTTCGTACCCGGAGTCGCTTTTTCGCTGGACGATACATGTAAGAACTCAATGAGGCTTTCTTTCTGTCTGCCCCCCAAGGACAAGATAATCGAAGGAGTTGCCAGATTGAAGAAAGTGGTCGTAGAATACGGCACTGAGAAGAATCTGCTTTGAGAGGTGAAGAAATGAGAGTGCTGGTCATTAATCCCGGCTCGACTTCTACTAAGATAGGTGTTTTTGATGGTCCAGAACAGGTTCTCGGCGAATCTCTTCTGCATTCTGTAAGTGATTCACATCAGAACCGATCCGTTGAAACGAGAGTGAATGAGATTAGAAGCTTCTTGGACTCAAAAGGCATTGATTGCAAGAGTTTTCATGCCATAGGATGTCGCGGAGGCATCTTGCCTCCTGTCAAAAGTGGGACTTACAGAGTTGATAAACGCGTAGTGGATTATCTTCTGCACAGTTCTCCAGTCGATCATCCTTCTAACCTTGCCGCTCCCATTGGATTCATGATTTCCGAAGGTGAAATCCCGGTCTTTATAACTGATCCCGTCTCTGTAGATGAGTTCTGTCAGGAGGCAAGGTATTCGGGATTGCCCCAGATTCCTAGAGTTTCCAGATTGCATGCATTGAACATGAGGGCGGCCGCCAGACAGATCTCCGAAGAATTCGGTCGAGATCTGGATAGTCTTAATCTTGTTATCGCACACCTCGGTGGAGGCATCTCAGTCGGTCTTCAACTGCGTGGTCGAATGGTAGACGTTAACAATGCCAACGATGAAGGCCCGTTCAGTCCAACCAGAACGGGAGAGCTACCGGTTGGAGACGTTGTAAAGGCCTGCTTTTCAGGTAGATTTTCACAGAGAGAATTGATATCCAGATACACCAAAGAAGGTGGTTTGAAAGCGTACCTTGGTACAGATGATTTTCGGAAGGTTATGGAGATGGCAGAGAGCGATGCAGCTGCACGGGAAGTAGTAGAGGCAATGGCGTACGGTATCGCAAAAGAGATAGGCGGAATGTGCGCAGTGGCCGGTGGGAAGATCGATGCCATAGTTCTGACGGGAGGTATGGCTTACAACAGCAGTTTCGTCGAGCTGATCAAGGAGTATGTGAGCAAATTCGCGCTCGTGGTAATTGAGCCGGGTGAGAATGAACTACTGTCTTTGGCGCTGGGTGCTCAAAGAGTTCTAGCGGGAGTTGAAGAAGCAAAGACCTTTGATCCGGAGGTGCTCATGTGATAAGAAATCTGGATGAAATCATTGAAAGCGCAAAGAAAACTCCCAAAGTCGTAGCAGTTGCCGCGGCTGAAGATCCAGTGGTTTTGTCGGCAATTAAGGAAGCCATAGCTGAGGAAATAGCCATCTTCAGGCTCTTTGGTTCAGCGTTGAAGATAGATAAACTGGCGCATGATGTCGGTCTGGAAAAGGGCTTTACAGTTGAAGATTGTACTTCGACGAAAGACTCGGTTTTCAGGGCTGTGAAGTCTATCACGTCTGGAGACAGTGACCTCCTTATGAAGGGACACGTCAAAACCGGTGAGCTGTTGAGCGTGTTCCTGAAGGATGAAAATGGATTGAAGACGGGAAGAACAATGAATCTTGTTACCGTGTTCCAGCTTAAGAAGTACCACAAACTTCTGACAGTTACCGATGCCGGTATGGTCATATCTCCTGATCTTCAACAGAAGATGGATTCTATAGTTAATGCAGCGTCTGTTGCCAGAGCCATCGGAATTGAAAGACCAAAGGTCGCAGTTCTGGGCGCAGTTGAAACCGTAAACGCAAAGATGCCAGTTACACTGGAAGCGGCGATACTATCCCAAATGTCAAAGAGAGGACAGCTGGGAGAAGTTGAAGTAGACGGACCTCTCGCACTAGACAATGCGATATCAGCCAGTGCTGCCTCTCATAAAGGAATAACCGGTTCGGTCGCAGGCGATGCCGACATCTTGATTATGCCAGACATTGAAGCCGGGAACATATTCTACAAATCGATGGCCTTTCTTTCCGATGCAGAACTGGCCAGTACGATAGTCGGGGGTAAAGTCCCAGTAATACTAACTTCCAGAGCCGATTCCGATAAGACCAAACTTCAGTCGATTGCGCTCAACGTCCTACTTGCGGGGGTGAGATGAATGCCGATAATCTTGGTTATAAATCCCGGATCAACATCTACAAAGCTTGCTCTCTTCAACGATTCTCAGCTCCTTAAAGAGTACACTATTCGACATAGCAAAGAAGAATTATCTGGTTATGACTCTCTTTACGCCCAACGGATTTTCCGAAAAGAGCTTATAAAGTCCTTTCTGGATGACTGCGACTTTGGCCTGGACAGGATCGACGCCATAGTGGGCAGGGGAGGTATGCTTGAACCTCTCCAGGGTGGCGCTTACTTCGTGAACGAGCGGATGATAGAAGATCTTAAGGAAGCCAGGTACGGTGAACATGCATCAAATCTCGGTGCGATTCTCGCCAGAGAATTGTCTCAGGAAGCCGGCGGTAGAATCCCAGCATTCATAGCCGACCCAGTTGTGGTCGATGAGCTTGAACCTCTTGCAAGATACTCCGGCCATCCGGATTACAGTAGAAGGTCTATATTCCACGCTCTAAACCAGAAGGCGGTGGCCCGTTCCGTGGCGCTCAAGTACGGAAAGAAGTACAACCAGATGAACTTCGTAGTCATACACATGGGGGGCGGAATATCTGTCGGAGCCCACAGGAAGGGGAGAGTAATCGATGTGAACAACGCTCTTGACGGCGATGGACCGTTCAGTCCTGAACGATCCGGGACACTACCGCTTACCGGATTGATCCGTCTTTGCTTTTCAGGCAAATACTCCTTCGAAGAGATGAAAAAGCTGATCAAGGGTAATGGAGGTCTTGTTGCCTATACAGGCACTACAGACTGTCAACAGATACAGCGCTCGATAACTCAGAACAACCGGGAAAATGAAATGGCTTACAGGGCAATGGCTTATCAGATAGTCAAGTGGGCTGGCAAAATGGCAGCCGCTTTGAGAGGTGAAGTCGATTCAGTAATCATCACTGGCGGAATCGCTTATGACAGAGACTACATAATACCCTGGCTTACGGAAAAACTTTCATTTATCGCTCCGATAGACATTATCCCGGGTGGCGATGAAGAATTGGCTCTAGCAATGGCAGGTTTGCGAATTATTGATGGATCAGAAGAGGCGAGGGAGTACTGTGGATTATCAAGCTAGAACGTTGATATTCATGGGAATGTTTGGAAGCGGGAAGACCGAGATTTCTTTAAATATCGCTCAGCATTTCGCTCGAAAGGGAGAGAGGACAGTAGTAGTCGACGTCGACACAGTGAGTCCTTACTTCAGATCACGCGATCTCATGGCGGTTTTCGAAGAGAAGGGAATCAAGATTGTTGCCCCCGAAGGAGCTCTTGCTCATGCAGACCTTCCAATAATTACTCCTCAGGTCTTCGGTTATCTAGAAAATCCCGAGTACAGGGTAGTGCTTGATGTTGGCGGCAACGATGATGGAGCAGTTGTGCTTTCTTCTCTGAGTACAAGACTTCAAAAGACAGAGTGTTCAACTTTCTATGTACTAAATTTCTACAGACCCTTCAATGATACAGTTGAAAATGCAGTATCACATGTGTTGAGACTGGAAGAGAAATCGAGAATGAAGATAGATTTCCTGGTTAACAACTCCAATATGGGTTTCGAAACAACTCAGGAGCACGTTTTCAAGGGAGAAGCCTTCGTTACGGAGGTTTCTAAGAGGACTTCAATTCCCGTTGCTTTTACGGCATTGATGGAAGGAATTTCTGGACGGGACGGAGCGTACCCACGCTTTCACATTATGAAGTATTTGAAGAATTCATGGGAGGTAGAGAATGACTAGAAACTTCGTTGAGATTGATGAGCAAAGGTGTAAGGGCTGTGGCCTTTGCATAGAATTTTGCCCAAAGAAAGTGTTGAGTTTTTCCGATAAGTTTAACAATAAGGGATACCATCCCGCGAGGCAACATGATCCCGAAAATTGCATAGGCTGCGGCTTCTGCTATATGATGTGTCCCGACACCGCTATCACCGTTTTCAAAGAAACGGTGGAAGTGTAGAGGGGGGTTGACCAATGGCCGAAAAGATGATGGTAAAGGGGAACGAGGCGATGGCTGAAGCCGCAATAAGGGCTGGCTGCAGATTATACTTTGGCTATCCTATAACACCTCAGTCCGAATTTACGGAATATATGGCACGCAGAATGCCGGAAGTCAATGGTGTTTTCCTTCAATCCGAAAGTGAAGTAGCAGCAGTTAATATGGTATATGGAGCCGCGTGTACTGGATATCGCGTTATGACATCTACTTCTAGTCCAGGCTACAGTCTTATGCAGGAAGGCGTTTCCTATATAGCCGGCGCCAGGCTTCCGGCAGTCTTTGTTAACGTCGTGCGCGGAGGTCCGGGACTTGGTGATATTCAACCCGCTCAGAGCGACTACTTTCAGGCGACAAAGGGTGGCGGACATGGCGACTACCATCTCATAGTTCTTGCCCCGGGTACAATTCAGGAATCGGTGGATTTGATGGAAAGCGCATTCAGAATGGCCGACACTTACAGAACTCCCGTTCTTGTACTAGTAGATGGAATGCTCGGACAGATGATGGAACCTGTTACATTTCCTGACTTTCTCGAACTGAAAGATCTTCACGACCATTCGGAGTGGGCTTTGAGAGGAGCGGCAGGCCGAAATCCTAACAAAGTGACTTCCTTTGACATCGATCCCGTGATACTTGAGAAAATGAATAATGTAATCCATAACGTCTATGAAGAGATCAAGAAGAGCGAGATAAGGTATGAAATGAACTCTATGGAAGATGCCGAATATGTACTGGTGGGCTACGGAACGATGGGAAGGATTTTGACGAGTGTGGTCAGGATGGCCCGCAAAAAGGGGATTAAGGCTGGCCTCTTCAGACCGATAACCCTCTGGCCCTTTCCTTATAAACAGTTGAAGGATGCTGTCAGAGGAAAGAAATCAGTATTGACGGTCGAAATGTCGAAAGGACAGATGGTCGAGGATGTCCGACTTGCAGTCGAAGGAGCATCACCGGTACACTTCTATGGAAGAACCGGTGGAATGGTACCCACACCCGACGAAGTTCTTACCGAACTGGTCAGGATAATCGGATAACAGGAAGGGGTGATTTTGTGATAAAAGCTACTTATAGAAGACCGGAAGCACTTGCGAAGAGAGAGTTCACATACTGTCCCGGCTGTCACCACGGGATTATTCACCGTCTGGTTGCAGAAGTACTCGACGAACTCGAAATAAGAGAGAAGACACTAAAGGTGGCTCCCGTCGGGTGTTCGGTCTTTGCTTACCAGTTCTTTGATGTTGATGGCACGGTTGCCCCACACGGAAGAGCTCCGGCCGTTGCAACTGGAATGAAGCGCTCTCTACCGGATAAGATAGTCTTCACTTATCAGGGCGACGGTGATCTCGCAGCCATTGGAACGGCCGAAATAATCCACGCTGCGAACCGCGGAGAGAAGATTACGACTATCTTTGTCAACAACGCTATTTACGGAATGACCGGAGGTCAAATGGCTCCGACAACGCTTCTTGGAATGAGAACGACAACCTCTCCTTACGGAAGAAAATCCGAGACGGAGGGATTCCCTCTTCACGTTTCTGAACTGATCAAAGAGACTGCGGGGATTGTTTACCTGGAAAGAGTAGCCGTGAGCTCCCCTCAGGAAGTTCGAAAGGCCAAGGCGGCTATAAAGAAGGCCTTTACAGCGCAGATAAACGGCCTGGGTTTCTCAATGGTTGAGGTCTTGTCTACCTGTCCCACAAACTGGGGATTGAATCCTATAGAATCGATCAAATGGCTAAATGAAAACCTGAAGAAAGAGTACCCGTTGGGAGTATTCGTCGACAGGGTCGGTGATGCGAAATGAGTGAACATATTCTCATAGCAGCTGGTTTTGGCGGACAGGGCGTTATGCTTCTCGGTCAAGTTCTCGCGACGGCAGGGATGTTTGACGACAAGTTCACAACGTGGCTTCCTTCTTACGGACCGGAGATGCGTGGCGGAACAGCCAATTGTACAGTAGTCATAAACGATGAACCCATAGGATCGCCTATAACTAACACACCTAATGAGCTTATTATTATGAACATACCTTCTCTCGCCAAATTTGAAGGATCGATTCTGCCGGGTGGAGTTATGATAGTAAACACTTCGGTCGTGGAAAGAGATACAACCAGAAATGACATAACGGTGGTCAAAATAGATGCTAGCTCTGTGGCTGAAAGACTGGGAAATCAGAGAATTGCCAACATGGTAGTACTGGGTGCTTATCTGGAGAAGACAGGCGCAATAACTCTCGAAGGAGTCAAGAAGGCTCTTGAGAAGAAGTTACTTGGAAGAAAGGCCTCACTTATAGATCTGAATGTTGAAGCCGTTAAGGCGGGTATGCAAGCCGTAAGAGAGTCAAATACCCCACGGCTAAAGCCGTGAGCTTGTAGAAGCTCTATTTGACCAGCCTGAGTGCTTCGAGCACTACGTTATCGGCAAATGTATAGGCACCGTAGGATGCG
>LVBU01000445.1 GCA_001603185.1 Thermotogales bacterium Thermo_02
TACAACTGTTTGTAAGAAGTATTTTCTCTGACGATCTCCGGTAGCTTGCGAGATAGAAAATCGCGAGGCGTCGACATATAAACGTTCCGGAAATCCGTCGAAGGAGTGTTAATGGGAGGTCGATGTGAGTATCCCGAACTTAGTGTTCTACTACAGTCACGAAGAATGTAAATCAAGAGCTGCGGTGCTTCCTGTGATAGCCTGGCTTTGCCAGGAGAGAGGAATCGACTTTGATGGTTACTTTTCCGTGAGACCCAGCGTCGCAGATATTGGAGACTATTTGCCCTTTGCCGGAAACAGACACGAAGAGCAGCTGTACTTTCTCGCAAACTTTTACGACAACATCCTCTTCATATCGATGTCCGACGTGGAGAGCATCCCCTTCGAGAGATTTCTCAGGGCGTGCGGCTGCTCGACCATAAAAAAGTCTCCAGATGAGATTTCCGAGCTTTACAGAGAGCTGTTCTCTCTCCTTGGCGCAGACTTTCCAACTACGGCAGTAGTCTATCCTTCGAGAAGCCTCGAATTTCCCGATGAGAGGGTCGAACTCGGTTCATTCAAGATCCCGGGAGAATCGAGAATCGACACTTTCTTCTATCCGGACATCTACTACACGAAGAGCCTTGCGATACCGGTTGAAAGCGATGATGATCAGTTCTTGGCTTTGAAAAGACTTGGAGTGAGAAAACTATACATGGCCTGCTGTTCTGAAGAAGAGAGACTCTCCAGTATGGGATTCCAGCTGGAAGAGATAGAGAGACTGCATTCGGGAGAGACTCTGCTCTCACTCACCGGAAGGATATCCACAAGGTGGGCAGGAAGAGGCAAAGGTGTCGCTCTGGGGAACGATTCGATTACGCTTCGCTGGACACCGAAATATCTTCGCGAAAGTATTCTGCCAGTGGCGGCCGTTAACACTATACGAGATAGCGTGGGACTTGTCTCAAAGCTCTGTGAGCAGACTGGAAATAATGTCGTCTGGGGAAGTCAGGTCTTCGACGACGGGGTCATTTCAGAGTTCTCAAAGAATGGGGTGGTTATGGTTCTCGCCCATGATGTGGAAGTCGGGATAACTCTCAAAGAGAAGATCAATCTTCCTTCTCTGTGGTTGAAGAACGCAAGGGCCCCGTGGGAGGAAGAGCTAGACGACTCATATCTCTTGAAGAGGATCGAACGGAAAGACATACCGTTCGCCTTTGTGCATTACGCCGCAGATCTCGGACACTTGCCCGTATTGCCCCGTTACCTCGACCTTCATTCGCTCAAGGGAATGAGAGACGGAATCGCCCTGCCATCAAACTGGTGGGACTTCGCCGGTGAGACAATGGAACAGTTTTTCATATCCAGAGAGATGGGAGGCATATTTCCGGGCGGTGAAATTCTGCTCAGTAGTGCGGGCATCGGAGTTGCAACGGAAGCAAAGGGTTATCTGCCGCGCAACATATATCTCGAATCCCTTCAGAGAGCACGAAGAGAGATCGCCAGACACTGCGGCGACAAAAACGTTCCGATCGGCCACTACTCCTTTCAGGACTGTTGCCCCGGATACAGACATAACAGTGCCGAGGCGGATTACGAGGTTCTGAAGGAGGTCGGTTTCGAATACGCCATCAGTTATAGAAAAGAAGCGAAGATGCCCGAGGTTCTGTTGGCTGAAGACCAGTTTATCGTACTGAATCAACAGAGCGAACACTGGAGCTTCGATCCTCTGAAAGACGTACGCAAATGGGAGAAAGTCATTTGCAACGAAGATCGTCCCGGTTGGGCGATAATCGGCCTCGACTCTCCGTTCTGGGGAATGGTACCGTGTTACTTCGGCGTCGCTTCAAAGGGGCTTGATCTAACAATCTTAATGACAGCGATGAAATACGTAATAAATGGAGGAGAGAGCGGCCGTCTCTTCCTGCTCAAACCCCACGAGATCGCCAGATACGCACGACTTCTACTGGAGCTGGGGAAGTGCAACAGAGGGGATCGAACATTTTGAGAAATTCTAATAAAACCAGAGAAGCGGTCAACCAGACCGGTCCGACTGGACTGGAAGTAATAGAGGGTCTGGAAAGCTTTATGAAGAGAATCTTGACGAAAGAGTTGGCTAAGACCGGTGGTGTTACCCGAACTGTCGCATTCGATGGATTCCCCTTAACAGACTGGGACACAATCATCGAAAGTGCTTCTTACCATCTACGCAACTCCGGTATCTATTACAGAGTCTTCAGAAGCGACACGCTGAAAGATCCTAACAAGATCTCAATGATCGAGCGTGAGTGTCTTGGAGAGGACCCAGTCTTCGGCAGGGTATGCAGAAAGCCAATATCCCACTTCTTCTCTTCAGAAAAGCTATCGGAGCTCAAAAGAGAACTCTCGAAAATCCGACTTTGCCGGGAGCTTGATCTGGTGATAGTTGCGGGAACGGGTAGCGCTATTCGAGAGCTTCGAGACGAGTACGATACAATAGTGTATTTCGACATTACGAGAGAAGAGGCGCTCAGCCGACTGCGAGCCTCCGGATCCAGTATTTCGACCCAGAGTATAGGCCCGAAGAACCTCTACTATATTGAATTCCCCGTCTCGGAAATCCATCGCAGAAGACTCCTCAAGTGGCTTGACTACTATGTTGATTGCAACAGAAATAAGCCCCCTCTTGCCCTCTCAGGAAGAGATCTCAAGAAACTGGCATCCTCTGTCGCGACCCTTCCCTTCCGACTAAAACCAATATACGAACCCGGTCCCTGGGGAGGACAGTGGCTGAAAGAGATTAGGAAGCTTCCTCAAAACTGGCCTAACTGTGCCTGGAGTTACGAAGTGATCGCTCCAGAGATGTCTCTGCTAGTGAATATTGAGGACCATGTGATCGAACTGCCCTGGAATCTCTTTTTCGACCTATCTCACAGAGAAGTAATGGGTAGTATAAGCAGAAGACGTTTTGGAGACGAATTTCCCGTAAGGTTCGACTACCTAGATACAATGGACGGTGGAGATCTCTCCATACAGGTTCACCCGGGTTCGGCTTATATAAAGAAGAACTTCAACGAGAAATTCCAGCAGGGAGAGATGTACTACATAGTTGACTGCAAGATCGGCAAAAGTGTGAACATCGGTCTCAAGACACGAGAAGGGCTGAAACGATTCAAAGAGGCGGCTGAAAAGGCAGAAAGCGATGGGATCGCCTTCGACTACTCGGAGTTCGTGAACAACATCCCCGTATCCAAACACGACATAGTCATGATCCCTCCCGGGACGGTGCATGGATCGCGTGAGGGACTGGTTGTACTCGAGATAAGCGCCACGACTTATAGATACACGTTCAAGATCTACGATCACCTCAGACCCGACCTCGCAGGCAAGATGCGCCCTCTGCACACAGACCACGCTTTCAGAGTAATAAGACCTTACAGGTGTAAAGAATGGGTAGAAAACCACCTGGTGCAGGAACCAGAGTTGCTCTATAGCAGCGAAGAGTGTTCGGAGTATGTTATTGCCAGAAGTCCGGAATTCTTCCATCAAGTAAATCGGATAGAGATTTCCGGACATGCCGTTTTTGAGACAGGAGGAAGGTTCCACATACTAACGCTTGTCGAAGGCGATAGCATAGAGATAAGAGCGGGAGAGAGAATCTTCACCTTGAAGTACTCCGAAACGATCATAGTACCCGCGGCTGCGAAGAGCTACTCAGTAGTGACAAGAGGGAATGAGAGATGCAAAATCGTGAAAGCGTTCCTGAAATAGACAGACATACAAGAGCCGTAGTAGCGCTGGACGTCGGTGGGACTACAATTAAGTCGGCCGTTGTCGGAGATGATGGGGCTTTGATCGGACCCGTCTCGACTGATCCCATCGATCCCAGTCGGTCGGCCAAAGACTTGATAGATAGTCTTCTTACAGTTGTCAAGAAGCAGATAACCAGAGCGGTTTTCAACCGGTGCAAGGTTCTGGGAGTCGCAATGGCCTTTCCTGGCCCGTTCGACTACAAGAGAGGTATCTCCCTGATAAAAGGCGTGGGGAAATACGAGGCGCTTTATGGAATAAATCTTGGAAATGAGCTTAGAAAACGTCTATCTTCGAGTGGAAAACTCCCCATAGTTTTTGAAGCCGATTCCTGGGCCTTTGCGCAGGGACAGTACTGGAAAGGTGCTGCCCGTGGTATAGAAAGAGTGATCGCCATCAGCATCGGAACGGGTCTCGGTTCGGCCTTTCTCGAAAAAGGTAGGATCCTGCAGAGTGAACGTGGCATCCCGGAATACAGCTGGATAGGCAATATCGCATATGGAGACGGAATACTCGACGACACCGTCTCCAGAAGAGGAATCATAAAGCGCTACTTATCACTGGCGAGAGCACACGGACAATCCGGGGGACTGATCGATGTTGAGGACCTATTCAACTCTGCAGAACGCGGTAACACTATCGCCATACAGACTTTCGAAGAGACTGGGTATATACTGGGAGAGGCGCTCAACGTTTATTTGAATGAATTCAGACCCGGGTGTGTAGTAATTGGAGGAGGCATCTCCGGCGCGTTCGATTACCTCCTACCCGGATTGAAGAGAGCAATAGCACGAGAAGGCGAGTGCGTTTGGAAGACCGAAATCGTGAAGGCCGTGGATATCGATTCCTGCACTCTGGGAGGAGTCACCCTATACTTTCTCAGTCAGAAGGATGAGCTATTGGGCGCCCAGTAGCACCATTAATGAGAGGTCAGAAGATCAGAGTGACGTATTGAGTTGGACGGCCCTTCGCTCTTCCACCCCTTCCCTCTTTCCTCTGTTCCACTCGTAACGGCCAAGAACTTGGGCGCGAAGCGTCGGATGAACCTCTCTCCTAGCTCTGGAACGAACAACCGCTCTTCTGCTCTTTGAATGAGCGCAGATTCTGGTGTATAGTAATTGAATAGGGTGTCGCAGTGGCGTTTAGCTCGAAAGGGAGGGCTCGTATATGATGAAACCGGGAGTCTATATCGAAAAGGGCCTGTCAGACTGGCAGATTCTTCAACATAGAGAGGGCAGAGCCTCAGCAACCATTCAGGGAGTCTATGTCGAATCGGACGATTTCGGTAAGCCTCAGACAGTCCTCTCGCGAGTCGTCAGAGAAGAGAGCTATGAGACGACTATTCACTGGACGGCTTGCGAGATGTTGCCGGACAAGAAGTGGAAGGCCACGCTCTCGCTTCCGAAGGGCGGTCTTTACCGAATTGAGACCTGTCTCAAACCAGTGGGCATAGGAATCGAATACTCTCTGAGAGGCGATATGATTCATCATGTAGGTGTCGGCGAGCTCTTCGCTATAACTGGCCAGAGCAACTCGGCCGGATACGGCAAGGACCCAGTCTTCGATCCTCCTGAAGTTGGAGTACATATCCTCAAAAACAGCGGAAAATGGGATCTGGCAACTCATCCCCTTAACGATAGCACCGGTTCGATTCATCCGGTCAATATAGAGACCATAAACCCCGGGCACTCTCCGTACCTGAGCTTTGCAAAGTATCTCAAACGCGAACTTAACTGTCCTGTAGGTCTGGTCCAGGCTTCGCTCGGCGGCTCCAGCCTCAGCCAGTGGAACCCCTCCGAGAGCGGAGAGCTTTATCGTAACCTTCTGGAAGTAATTGATAATGCTGGAGGAGATCTCAGGGCCATCCTATGGTATCAGGGCTGTTCAGATACCAGCGCCGGTCTGTGCGACACATACCTCGAAAGATTCACCGACTTCTTAGCCGGTCTCAGGCAGGCTCTGAACTCGCTCGATCTTCCTCTCTTCACCGTGCAGCTGAACAGATTTGTCGCCGATCAGGAGATATGGGGAATGAAAGACGAATACTGGGCAAAGATACGCGAGGCACAGAGAATAGCCGCAAAGATTATTCCCGGTGTCTTTGTAGTCCCGGCAATCGATATACCGCTTTCGGATAACATACACAACAGCTCGTATGGTAACATGATCCTCGGAGAAAGGCTCGCAAAGCAAGTGCTCAAACACGTCTTCAGTAGAGACTTGATTACGGACGCCCCGGACATTGAACGGGCAACAACTGCCGACGGACTGCTGGTACGTGTTGAATTTACGAACGTTACTGAAAGACTCTACGCCTTCGACCTACTGCCCGGTGATCTGCCACTGCACATAAAAGACTGCAATGGGCGCATCGAAATAAAGAGATACGATATCTCGGGCAACACGATAGAACTGGCTTTGGCTAGAAGACTTGACGGAAGAGCATGGATAAGCAACCAGTACCATACGAACCCGCCTGTATACTCGATAATCGATGTCATAAGCCATCTGCCGGCCTTCTCCTTCTATGACTTCGAGATCGAATGGCTGTCGGAGGAATCGAAATGAGAAACCTGTTGATTATTTCGGTATTTATAGCTCTTTCTCTGCTGGTGACAGCCTTCATAGTATCACGTGGAAAGACAGACCCGATAGACCCGCCCGGGATCGCTTCGCTCGAGAAGGTCACTCTAGGCGATATGGAGCAGTGGATACTAATCCGTAGCCGGGACTCTTCAAATCCCGTTCTTCTCTGGCTACACGGAGGTCCGGGCTCCTCGCAGATGCCAATAGCAAGGCATTTCAACGGCGAGCTGGAGTGGGATTTCACCGTAGTCCACTGGGACCAGCGTGGTGCGGGTAGATCAAATCCCCGCAATTTCGACGAATCGACGATGACTATCGAACAGTTCGTGAGCGACGCCCATGAGCTGACACAGATCCTGAAAGAGCGTTTCGGCAAAGAGAAGATCTTCATACTCGGGCATTCGTGGGGAACGAGAATCGGAATCGAATTGGCGACTCTCTACCCAGAAGACTATCACGCCTACATAGCCGTAAGCCAGGTAACCGACCCCTATAGAGAACAGCAACTTGCCTACGAGTGGCTCAAGGACGAAATCGAATTAAGGGGAAAGAAGAACGATCTAAGAGACTTCGAGAAACTGGGCGAGCCACCCTTTGAAGAGCACGAGCGATATGTCGCGCTCGCAAAAATGGTCGACTCCTTCGGTGGAGGAATGGACATCGGAATGTTAAAACTGGCTTCGATCGCAATAGGAGCTCCAGAGTACAGACTCAGAGACTACGTAAGCTGGCTCAGAGGTTCTTCAAGAGGGAGCGGACCAATGTGGGAATCCACTCTCGAACTGAACGTCTTTGAGGATTTCCCTGAAATAGACATCCCGGTCTACTTCTTCTCCGGCAGGCGAGACCATAACACCCCACTTCAACTCGTAGAAGAATACTACGAAAAAGTGAAAGCTCCGGCAGGCAAATCTTTTATCATATTTGAGCAATCTGCGCATGCTCCATTTATAGGCGAACCGGACATCTTCAACGAAAAGATACGACAGATAAAATCCGAGCTACTCGATTCTCATTAGAGGTACTAAGAGTAGCCAGTCTGTTTACGCGGGATAAGATCAGTGGTGAGTAGTGGTTAGTGGATGGCGAAGAGCATAAGTACAGACTGTTTCATCCCGTAATGCTCTTATTTTGCACCACCATTCACTAATCACCAAACACCGATCTTCCTGCTGTCGTCCCGTAGTGCCCCTATACTGTCATCCCGGACTCCGATCCGGGATCTCGTTCCTTAACTTGAAAGAGCAGATTCTGAGTCAAGTTCAGACGCAATTCTAGCTGTATCGTGCTTTTATAGTGCCTATCACAAGTTTTGCACTGCCATTCACTAACCAGACCCTAGACCTAGACCCCAGACCCTTTCCTCCGTTCTTTCCAATGACGGTCCACGGTCTTGGACGAGGCGCAACCTGCAAGAGAAGATGACTTTAGTTTTCTTGTGAGAAAAAGCCAGTTGATGTATAATCACTTTGTCCAGCAGACATCTGTTGTGTATAATTCTTGCTCTTCTCGACCTATTCTAATCAAGCGCTCACTAAATAGAAGGGGGTGCTACAATGCGTCGAATATTGCTCTTTCTTATTATGCTTTCTTTGACTATCATTCTTCTTACGAGTTGTCCTGCCCTGAAATTCTCTCTCTCAATTCAGATAGGAGGCAGTGGAACTACAGATCCGACTGCAGGAGTCCACGAATACAATAAGAACCAAATCGTCACCGTAAAGGCATATCCGGATAACGGTTGGGAGTTTGATTCCTGGGAAGGTGAAGTAACTTCACCCAACTCGACTACAACGACCGTCACTATGGATAAGAGTAAAACTATCAAGGCCATCTTTGTCCAGGACCAGATTGGCAACATCATAGAGAAACTCGATCCGCTTACACCACTATCTTTCCGATATGGTGAAGATCTCATTCCATTGGTGCAGAACAATATCCAGAGGTTCCTGGAGCTTCTTGAAGACGATGATCCTTTGAATCGATGGGCAGCTGCTTACGCTTTCCAGCGAAACCAACTTGACCAATCGACGCTTGATGAATTGCAGGATTATCTTCAGGATGAAAACCTAACAATTAGAGCCCTAGTAGCCGTAGCCTTTCTTTTGAATGGCGATGAGTCCGGGAAAGCTATACTGGAGAACCTTCTTACCGAGGAAACACCAATGATGTACAGCATTCCTCCAATCCTTCTTTCCGACTTCGCTGAGGTCATACTGAATGCCTATTATCCTGCCGAATATCCTCTCAGCAGCTATTTCCCACAGACCACTGCTGTTTCGGGTGGTCCTTGCGACTACACTGTTACCGTAACTGTCGTCTTCCACGGTGAAGGTGCTTCAGAAACCCAGGTAGAAACGTGGGAGACAGATGCCGAAGCTATTTGGAACGGTGCTGAAGGTAGTCGGGAGTGGGAAGATGGTTGCTGCACAGTGAAGTTCGATTTTGATTTCTCTATTCTGGCAGAAGGTGCTGAACCACCCGATGACGCCCATGTCGTAGAAGTGAAGAAGGTCAACAGCCATCACACCTCCTGGGTTGCTGCTCCCCTGCCCACTCCGGGATCAACAGAAACAACTACAGGTGAGTGGGACAACCTTGACACCGGACCGGTTATCGCTCACGAGATTGGGCATCTTATGGGGCTTGATGATGAATATCATACTGACGCTGAAGGAAACTATGTCAACGACAATCCACAGCCCGAAGGAAGTCCGCCAAGCATTATGGCACAGACATGGAATGGAGCGCAACCGCTTACTGAGCATTTCGATGCGATAATGGCGGCCGCCGAAATCGAATGCGACTGCGATTACTCACTTACCATTCAACCGGCTTACGATATCAACATTTCGCCCGGATCCCATACAGTAACGATTACCGTAACAAGAGCAGATGGAACTTCCGCCAAGAACTGCGATCTGGAACTTGATATAACGGGCCTCCATCCAAAGTCTAATGTAAAACTTAAAACAGATGATACGGGCAAATCGCAGTACACTTATCAATGCGTACTCCTGGGCCATACAGGAATTGACTTCATAGATGTCACCGGCAAATGTGGTGCAATAGGGAATGCCGTGAAGGAATGGATTTCGATTACCGATCTCTTCCCATTTGGAATCGAGCCATACGATGGCCAGGAAGACTTCCCTTATTCGATTCCAATGGTCATTGCATTCGGAGTTGAACCTCCAGTAGCGCTTGAAGCAGAGAATCTCGCATTTAACGTCTCGGTCTATATGGGACCAGACACTTTGTACTCAACGCAGACCTCCGAAACCGAAATTCAGACGGGACTTCTGCTTGAACCGGGGAGCGACTTCATGTTGGAGATAGTCCCAATCGCGCTTCCTGAAACAAAAGGAACACCAACAGTAATAAACTTTTCAACCGCACCACTTGATGAGAGTAGTAGCGAGCACCACTAGGGGCAGCACCACGCATGAATGTCGAAGAATAGGGACTTCTAAAAGTCCCTATTTTTTATCTTCACCAGTCAAAGCTTAATATTGTGTGTGAAAACACTAGAAAGAGCATTTTCGAGAGTTCTCTTGAGAACCGTTGAGAGTGGAGCATGGA
>LVBU01000446.1 GCA_001603185.1 Thermotogales bacterium Thermo_02
CAATTATTCTTGACGATTCCATAATGATTCCTTAAACTAGTGTCCAAATTACACCTTTACCGAAAGCACAACAGAAGGAATAAGCCCATGAACAAATTTATTAATTCAAAAACTAGCCGAGCATTTTTAGTGTTTCTTTTGCTCACATCAGTACAATTAAGTTTCGCGCAATCAAAAAAAGGATTAGTCATTGGAAAATCCGGCTACTTTGAGATGCCGGGTCTGAACGTTTTAGTTTACAACAACACATTTCCAGAAGGACATCAAGGAGGCGTTGAAATCATTCAACACGGGAACCGAGTAGCAACGAATGGAGAATTGCGGTTGAACGCAACACCGGGTCAATGGCAACCAATTCCAAAACTTGGAGTAGGTTACGAATCTGTTGGAGTTAGCCCGCAAGAAGTTGGACTCGAAAGCCGAATTGTTGACACACTTAATAATATAATAAGCATGCCATGTAGTTATCCGGATAGCAGCAGAATGCGCCAGGGTTTTAATCCAATCATTTACCCGGATCTTAAATTAAAATACAATGTCGCGGTTAAAGCGTCGGGAAATTCTTTTACAATCACGGTTGATTTGGATGAACCTCTGCCAAAAGAATGGGTTGGAAGAGTTGGGTATATTTTGGAATTATTCCCCGGTGATTTATATGGCAAAACATTCTTCATGGATAATAAAAGTGGTGTATTCCCAAGGCAGGCAAATGGGCCAACTTACAAAGATGCTTCCGATGAAATTTTACCCGTTCCACTCTCGGAAGGCAATAAATTAGTTGTGGCTCCAGAAAGTGATTTGTTGCGAATGGTGATTGAAAGTAATAACAATAAAATACAGCTACTCGATGGAAGTCTTGAGCATAACAACGGATGGTTTACCGTTCGTTCGCTCGTTCCAGCGGGGGCAACTAAAAACGCAATTGTGTGGACGATTACTCCAAATGTAATTCCGAATTGGATTGATAAACCTGTTGTGCACCTCAGCCAGGTTGGTTATCATCCCGATCAACCCAAAACAGCTTTTATAGAACTTGATAAAAACGATACCTTCCTTTCAAAAATTTCTTTGATGAAACTTGAAAGTACTGGCAACTATAAACTTGTGAAGGAAGAAGCCCCTGCTTATTGGGGAAAATATTTGAGATATCAATACGCCAAATTTGATTTCTCGGAAATTAAAGACGAAGGAATGTACATTGTAAAGTATGGCGATATTACTACAAATGTTTTCAGCATAGATAAAGATGTTTACAAACGCCACGTTTGGCAGCCGACACTCGAATATTTTATTCCCGTTCAGATGTGCCACATGCGCATAAATCAAAAATACAGAGTATGGCACGGCGCGTGTCATCTTGATGACGCACTGATGATGCCGATGAATATTAGGCACTTTGATGGTTACAACAACGAAGCGGAAACATCAACTCAATCAAAATATAAACCGCTTGAACATGTACCGGGATTAAATGTTGGCGGATGGCACGATGCCGGAGATTATGATCTTAGAATAGAATCGCAAGCCGAAACTGTTACTGCGTTAGCGTGCATTTACGAAGAGTTCGGAATTAATTATGACGAAACATTTATAGATCAGGAAAATCGTCATGTTGAATTATTTCAGCCGGATGGCAAACCAGATGTTCTTCAGCAAGTTGAGCACGGTGTTCTCGCGATACTTTCCGGTTATAGAAGTATGGGCACTTTGTACCGCGGAATTATTGTGCCGAGTTTAAGACAGTATGTTCACCTTGGCGACGCGGCAACGCACACAGACAATAAAATTTTTGACAATCAAGAGTTACTTGACAAAGCAAATAAAATAAATGAAATGTGGTACAAAAAAGTTGCGAATCGCTACTCAAATATTTTCGATCCGGAATTGAATTACGACCAGATAGAGCTTGTAGCTCCCGAGCTTGATGACAGATTAGTTTTTATGGAAACAAATCCGGAGTGGCAGTTAATAGG
>LVBU01000447.1 GCA_001603185.1 Thermotogales bacterium Thermo_02
CCGAAATGCCCGTTCCTAAAATAGTTTCTTTATTTGGCTCGCCATTCTTTTTATTAATAGCGCTCAACGGATTTGAAGCAGGATTACCCGCGCGGGCTCTTAATCGCTCTTCAATTATTTTTGTAAAATTTCCTTCCGGTTGATATAATTTTGATGACACTGTATTCGGCAGATCAAAAGAGTTTACAGCGTTTCCTTGGTTAACCGGGCGAACTTCGAATGCGAGTGTTTTTACATTCATCAAGTGCGACGCGGTTACGTTTTCTGAAACAATCGAGCCGCCCCATGTTCCAGGGCCTAAAGTTAACGATGGCATCAAGCCGGTTGTGTAACCCACCGCACCGACCGATGACGGAGTATTAACAACAATTCTAAACGCAGGTTTTTCCAAAGCGAATTTCATGATTACTTCTTTGTCGTTTGAATGAATAGCGAGTGTGTGACCAATTCCGCCAAACTCTAAAAGTTCGATGCATCTATGGCATCCTTCGAGCCATCCGTCAACAGTGTAAAATGCTAACATTGGTGAAAGTTTTTCGATTGAAAGTGGCTCCTGCTTGCCAACACTCGAACATTCTGCCACTAATACTGAAGTATTTTCAGGGACTTTGAACCCGGCGTAATTCGCAATCCATGTCGCGGATTTGCCAACAATATCCGCGTTTAATTTAGCGCCTCTCGCGACTGTGTTTTCCAATTTTCTTTTTTCATCTTCATTAACAAAATAACATCCAAGTCTTTTAGCTTCTTCAATTACTTTTTCGCGTAAAGGTCTATCAACAACCATCGCCTGTTCGGAAGAACATAGAACGCCATTATCGAAAGTTGTACCGAAAACAATATCAGCAACCGCTTTTTGGTAATTTGCGGTTCTTTCGATAAATGCGGGAACGTTTCCTGAACCAACACCGTAAGCCGGTTTGCCAGCGCTGTAAGCCGCGCGAACCATCGGCATACCACCTGTAGCGAGAATAACCGCAACGTTTTTATCCTTCATTAATGTTTCTGTACCTTCAAGTGTCGGAATTGTGAGGCATTGAATTAAACCTTTTGGCGCACCAGCTTTTTCTGCTGCATCGGATAAAACTTTCAGCGCTTCAGAAGTGCAATTAACCGCTTTCGGGTGTGGTGATACAACAATTCCATTTCTGCATTTCAAGGATATAATTGTTTTGAACATCGCCGTTGAAGTTGGGTTTGTTGATGGCACTAACGCAGCCACAATTCCCATTGGTTCTGCAATTTTAATAATCTTTCCGTTTTTCTGAACGTCAATAACCCCGACAGTTTTTAAATCTTTGATGGAGTCGTAAACATCGCGCGTTCCAAATTGATTCTTAATTATTTTGTCCTGAACTTTTCCAAAACCTGTTTCTTCATAAGCCATTTTAGCGAGCCGCTCAGCCTCTTTAAATCCAGCATCCGCCATGGCTTTTACAATTTTATCAACCTGTTCCTGATTAAAATGTTTGAATTCGAGCTGCGCTTCTTTTGCTTTTGCTGCAAGGTTTCTTGCTTCTTGAATGGATTGAAGATCTTTATCGAAGTTCATTAGTATCCCTGACTTTTACGCATCAAATATAAAGAGAGGAGAGGCAAACTTCAATTTAAGATTGCTGAAGAAATTTTAACGGGAAATAAAAAAGGCGGCTAAGCCGCCTTTCGTTTTTAATTTAGTTCGAACTGGTTTCTAGTGAAGGAATTTCTATAGAAGTAACATTCTTATAATTTTTCGGCTTTTTGGAATGGCCGTTACCATTGCCATTTCCATTACCA
>LVBU01000448.1 GCA_001603185.1 Thermotogales bacterium Thermo_02
TCTTTCAACATATATGTTCGTTAGAAGATTTTCGAATGGAGGTGCTTCAGGTGCCCGTTACTATCACCATAAACGGCAAGGAATTTCAGGTAAAGGAAAACCAGAGTATACTGGAAGCCTGCCGTGAAGTCGGGATCAACATTCCCACCCTTTGTTACCATCCGGCTCTTTCTGTTGTAGGTTCGTGCAGAGTTTGCGTTGTGGAAGTAGAAGGAGCTAGAAACCTGTCTCCTGCCTGCGCAACACAGGTTGTCGATGGTATGAGACTCAAGACCAGCTCCGATAGAGTCAATAAAGCTGTGAGATTCAACTTAGGTCTTCTTCTCTCAAACCATCCTAATGATTGTATGACCTGCGATGTCAACGGTAGGTGTGAGTTCCAGGATCTGATTTATCAGTACGATGTCAAAGATATGTTTCCTAAGACTCTGCGAAACGTGCCTTACGATATTTCCAGCCCTTCGTTGTTCAGAGATATGAACAAGTGTATCGACTGTGGAAGATGCGTAAGAGCTTGTGAAGAGCTTCAGGGACTATCAATTCTGTCACCTGTAAACAGAGGCTACCACGTTCTGCCTATGCCCGCTCTTGGAGCACCTATTTCTGCTACTGACTGCATCAACTGTGGCCAGTGTTCGGCTGTATGTCCGGTAGGTGCGATTACCGAGCGCATGGAGTTTAGAGACGTAATTTCTGCTCTTCAGAGACACGACAAGGTTTTGATTGCTCAAACAGCGCCTTCAACTCGTGTCGCTCTCGCAGAAGAGTTCGGAGAGCTCCCCGGCACAGTCAGCACAGGCAAAATGGTTGCCGCTTTGAGAAAACTCGGTTTCGATTATGTATTCGATACAAACTTCTCGGCCGACCTCACCATTCTGGAGGAAGGTTCGGAACTGCTCGCAAGAGTGAAGGACGGCGGCAAGTTCCCGATGTTCACTTCATGCT
The DNA here is from genome assembly GCA_001603185.1 of Thermotogales bacterium Thermo_02. Lineage (GTDB taxonomy): Bacteria > Thermotogota > Thermotogae > Petrotogales > Kosmotogaceae > Mesotoga. Next base: position 946 of record LVBU01000448.1, read on the forward strand.
GCCCGGGTTGGGTAAACATGATGGAGAAACTTTATCCAGAGTTCACCGAAAACCTCTCCACAGCGAAATCTCCTCAAGAAATGATGAGCGCTCTCGTGAAGACATTCTTCGCTGAGAAGATCGGGAGAAAGCCGGAGGATATATATCTAGTTTCAATTATGCCCTGTACGGCTAAGAAAGATGAAAAGAGCAGAGAGACTCTTAAGGTTCACGAATCACAGGTAACCGATGCTGTTCTGGTCACACGCGAACTGGGCAAATTGATAAAGATGCACAAAATCCCTTATGAATCTCTTGAAGAGGAAGAATACGACTCTCCTCTTGGTCTTTCCACGGGCGCAGCTGCGATCTTCGGGGCTACCGGAGGGGTCATGGAGGCAGCTCTTAGAACTGCTTATGAGGTCTACACGGGAGAAGAACTGCCCAAACTTGATTTCGAATTTGCTCGGGGTTTTGAAGGCATAAAGGAAGCCGAGATCGATATGAAGGGAACAAAAGTGAAAGTGGCCGTCGTCCATGGTGGAAGCAATGTGGTGAAGCTGATGGACAAGATTCGTTCCGGCGAGGCTTTCTACCACTTTATCGAAGTTATGGCCTGTCCCGGTGGCTGCATCGGTGGCGGTGGACAACCCAAATCTAGTAAACCGGGTTATCTTGCCAAACGTATGGAAGCTATCTACAGCATCGATAAGTCATCAAAGATAAGGAAATCGCATGAGAACCCGGCTATTCTTGAGCTCTACAAGAATTATCTTGGCGAACCGCTCAGCCATCTCTCTCACGAACTCTTGCATACTCATTATAAGAGTGAAAAGAAGAGTGTAATTGAGAGGAAGAGGGAGCTCGAAGAAATAGCTAAGGGTTGAGATTAAAACCGATCTAGAGAAGGGGAGTCCATTTGACTCCCCTTATTCATCTTTTTCGATCAGCGTCATCATTATGGCAAAGGGAGTCTTCAGCAGGCATTTAATGTCCAAAATCAAGGATCGGTTCTCAACATAGTAAAGGTCGTAGGCCGTTTTGATTGTATACTCCTCAACGGTCGTTGTATATTTGTAGTTTATCTGAGCCCAGCCTGTCAGACCGGGTTTTACTACAAGGCGCAAAGAGTAGTCAGGTATGTTATCGATTCCAAGTTTGTGAAATGACGGAAGTTCCGGTCTCGGTCCAACCAGGCTCATGTCTCCAGAAATGACATTGATGATCTGGGGAAGTTCGTCGAGTCTCAGAGGTCTGATTATCCTCCCCAGTCTGGTAATACTGTTCTCGCCATTCTTGACTTCGAAAGTTCTGAACTTGAGCATAGTGAAGACCCGGCAATCTTTGCCAATCCGCTCTTGCCTTATAAAAACCGGACCACCGTTCAGTAGATACGACAAGAGCGTGATAAGACCGGTTAAAGGAAGAAGAACTATGAAAAGTGCTACGCCAACTATTACGTCCAGAATCCGCTTCGTTTTATCGTATCTTCTCTCCGTCTCTATCGAACTTCTCTGCAGCCTCATCATTGATGTTTCATCGAACTGCCAGATCCCTATTCTGAATATGAACAGGTATCTGAAAAGCATTGTCAAAACTGCCGGAAGAACTACAAAAGCAGACAACTTAAATACAGGAAGAAAGAAAAAGCAGATTAAGATCGCGGATCCGAGAGTAGAAGCCGTCTGTCGTCTCTTATTAGCCAGAACGATTCCCTCGTAACCGCGCATCGAGAAGCTTATTAAGAGGCTCAGTAGCAATCCAGTCACCAGAACCGGTGTCTTGAACCTCAACAAGAT
>LVBU01000036.1 GCA_001603185.1 Thermotogales bacterium Thermo_02
CCCTTCCTGTCATGCCGGACCCCGATCCGGCATCTGGGTCTTTGCTCAGAAAGAGTAAGAACGAGATCCCGAATAGAACCATTACGGGATGACAGTGTAGTTGTGCCACGGAGTGCCGGAGGGAGTGCTCTTGAGAACGTGAAAAATAGGGACTCCATTTATTCAAGCAAGACCGGTGTTTAGTGATTGGTGGAGAGCGGGAAGAGCCGTCCGGCGTCCTTCGACCAGCGTCCCGGATCGTGGACCCGTCCTTGGAGAGCGGGAGAGCATCAAAAAAGCGAGATGAAGAGAGAGGAGGAGAGACAGAGGAGAGAAGAGCCTCGAAAAACCGCTCTTCGGCTTCTGATATGAAATCCCCCATCAAGTGGGGATTTAGTTCAAGAGCGGAAGAAGGACTAGCAAAACACCCAACTCATAACGTTCATTTCATGACGAGTCACGACTACGACGGGTGGAAAGGCGAATGGTAGATTTAGGAAGTATGAAGCTGAACAGCAAACAAAAAAGGGGAGAAATCTCCCCTCTGGAGAAGGATACGAGTTTAATACAGAATGCACCCTGTATACTTGTTCCCCTTTGCTTTGTTCACACCCTTGTTTATCGCGTTGAAAGAATCTGTGATTGACCGGGCAATGGATGTGAAAAATATAATCGAAAGCAAACAAGGCACTCTACGAAATTTGCAAAATAGGGTGCCTTGCTCACTTTGCTTTAACCTCAAATATTGACCCCTCTCGACGATATCCAAGTTTTTCATAATACGGGTCAACATCGCTCATTACATATACCGGTTGATTTGGAAAGTCCTTAAATACCCGTTCCATAAGGGTTTTACCAATTTGCTTTCCCCGATGTGTTCTTCTCACGAGCAAATCATATATATAAACACCGAAACCATCGTCTTCCCGACAGCGCGCATAGCCGCACACAAGGTTTTCATCATAAGCGATATATGTGGTGCTTGATTCAAGTGCTTTTATATATTTGCTGCGACCAACCGATCCATGATAATCAATCCAGTCATCCCCCTCATCGATTAGCAAATCAAAAAGCAAAGTCTCGTCTGCTTTACTGTATTGCCTAATTTCCATTCATTTCACCGCCTATTTTATGCTTTTCTTGAAATCAGCAAGCAAGAAGACTGCTTCAAACATTTCATCCGAAAACAAGTCGAAAACAACAGGGAAATATTTCAGTTTTCCCATTTGCTGTGATTCCGATATCATTAGCTTAACCTCATTGTCAAGCGGAAGACTCAATACATCTGCGCGGGCGTTTTCGGGAATATAAATAGTCACCTTGAAGAAGCTGTCCCAGATCGAGAGCCAAAAAGCAGTTGTTTCATTTTGACCGCCTCGAACGCCTGTCCACTTGAAAAGTCCCTTTGCCAGCCACGCCTTGCCGTCTTTGTAGTAACGCCATACTAAATGAATATCGTGGCTTGCAAGTTCGCCGATAAACTTTATATAGGCGTTGTTTGATTTCCCAAGCGCCTTTGCAATAACATCACTTGACGGTTGAATATCAGGGTTTCTGAGCATTTGTTCCTTGGTTGATCTCATAACTTCAGTTTCCGGTTTTTTTTATCCATTTCCCACCTGTATTTTTTATCATTAGTAGCGTATCAATATTATAATTCAAACATAGTCCGTT
>LVBU01000449.1 GCA_001603185.1 Thermotogales bacterium Thermo_02
GACATATTATGGACGTCGTTAGCAAGTTTGGAAGGATACTCATACCTATGAGTACTGCGTTCGCAGCTGACTATTCGATCGACTATTCTATGACCAGAAGAATAGCGAGTTATCTAATTGGAAAGAAATATTGTGATACGTTGGTGATAGCTGGGACGAACGGTGAGTTCTACACTATGAGCTTTGAGGAGAAGGTAAGGCTTTTTGCGGAAGTTAAGGAAGAAGTTGGAAACAGGGTACCACTGATTGCCGGAACAGGTACGGCTAACACCCACGAGACAATAGAACTGACAAAAGAAGCGGCAAAGCTAGGATATGATGCAGCAATGGTTGTTGTGCCTTATTACTGTCATCCGACACAGGAAGGAATCTATTACCACTTCTCCAAAATCTGTAAGGACACTGATCTTCCGATAATGGTCTATAACATTCCGCTCTTCACTGCGTCAAACATTGATCCTTCGACACTGGCGAAGCTTACCGAATTCGAGAATATTGTGGCGATCAAGGATGAAGCGGGAATAAATCCCCTTCAAACCTCGGCCTTCCTGAAAGCAACAAAGGGAAAGATAGTAGTCTACTCCGGAGACGATTTGATGGTTCTCTCGGTCATGAGCCAGGGTGGTGTAGGCGTTATAAGCGGAGGTTCGCATGTTATTGGCGACATGATGAGAAACCTGATAGATGAGTTCCTTTCGGGAGATTCCACCAAAGCGATTAGTAGCTTCAAGGAGCTGTACGAATTGTTCAGTGCATTCTTTGGAAGAAATAGACGTCTTACAAATCCACTTCCCGCAGTAAAGAAAGCATTTGCGCTTCATTCAGGATTGGATGTTGCAAGAGTAAGACCGCCACTGATGGAGATTGAGGAGGACGAGTCAAACGTTCTAAAAGACACTTTGAGGAGATTTGGAAAGATTTCTTGATCACAGGTGCAAAACATCTGAAAGGAGGTTCGGTCATGAAAAAGCTGTTTGTTCTAATGTTCGTAATGCTCATGGTATGTCTTGCTTTCTCTGCAGACAAGACCTACACCATTCGTTTCAATACGGTAGCTGCACCAACGCAACCTCAGGTTTTGGCTATGAACAAATTCGCGGAGATCGTAGGAGATTTGAGTGGAGGCAAGATAGAGGTGAAAGTCTTCCATTCAGGACAACTTGGTGACCAGCAGACATCGCTGCTTGCTGTTATGAGAGGGGATCTTGAGATGGCAGGCGACGGGGCTCCATCATGGTTTGCGGATCTGGGAAACATGCCAAAGATGGGAGTGCTGAATGCCGCCTATATCTTCAGGGACCTCGATCACATGTATTCCGTTATGAACAGCCCGCTTGTCAAAGGCTGGTTTGATGAGTTGGCTTCCAAGACCGGTATGAGGGTCTTAGATACTTGGTACCTCGGAATGAGGCAGCTTAATACTACAGAAAAAGCCGGGCCTGTATACAAGCCGGAAGATCTAAAGGGAATGAAAATCAGAATGCCTAACAACGAGGCGTTCATGGATATGGGCCGCGCAATCGGAAGCAATCCGACTCCAATGGGTTTTGGAGAAGTCTATCTTGCTCTAAAACTAGGAACTATCGACGGCCAGGACAATCCTCTTCCAACTGATCTATCGGCCGGGTTTGTTGAGGTCACGAAGTACATAATTCTTACGGATCACTCGATCGGAATGATTAATCCAGTGATCAACGAGAAGTTCTGGCAATCTCTGCCGGCAGAGTACAGGACCTACATAATCAAAGCTCTCGAAGTAGCTCGTTTTTACATGAACTATTTAGTTCTCGAGCAGGAATCTAAACTTCTCAAGAGGTTTGTCGATGAGTACAAAATGCAAATAATCGTTCCAGACAAAGCAGCCTTTATGAAATTCGCGAGAGAGTTCTACTCACAAGATAAGTTTGACAAAGCCTGGGGTGCAGGAATGTACGAAGCAATCCAGTCTTATCCTTCCGAATAACTGAGCGAGACAAAGTAGCTTGGACTGGTTAACCCCGGCCCAAGCTACTCTCTGTGGAGGAGAATAATGAAGAAGTTCTTTGGAGTATTGTTCAGGTCGCTTCAAATAGCTCTGAACCTAATAGAATCTTGGGGAGGAATCTTATTCCTGGGATTGCTTTTTTCGAGTATCTTCTTGCAGGTCGTTCTGAGATATGTATTCAGTACTCCTTCACCCGAGCTATTCGAGATTGCCCAATATAGCTTCATATGGACGATATTTCTCGGCGCGCCATACGCCAGAAGATTCGATGCACACATAAAGTTCGATGTTATTTTCCTTAGAATTCCAAGAAAAGGGCAACTGATAATTCAGATAGCCTTTGACCTGTTTTTCTGTGCAGTTCTTATAATTACGCTGTTTCCCGTGTTTAAAGACGTGTTTTTCTACAAGATGATAAAATCTGAAGTCCTTAGAATTCCGTGGACTTACCTGTTCATGTGTTTCCCTGTCTTTTTGATTCTTACTTTTGCCCATAACTTGATCTGGATAGTCAAGAACTTCATTGAACTCATTTCCAATAAGGTTATAGCCAGGGAGGTAGAGCCATGGGATTAGTACTGTTTTTCGTAATTTTCGGAGCGGCCTTCGCTCTTGGATATCCAATAGCTTTTGGCATGATAATGGGAGGCTTTGCCTATTTCATCACTTCGGGGATGAATCTCGGAGTCTTTCTGGATATAATGGCAATCGAACTCAGGGCTCAAGACGTGCTTCTCGCGGTTCCAATGTTCATCTTCGCCGCGAATATCATGAACGATACCGAGATCACGGACAGATTGTTCGGTTTCCTTAAGCAGCTTCTGGGCGGTGTCCGTGGAGGTCTTGCTTACGCGAACATCGGTGCCAGCATAATATTCGCCGGGATGAGCGGTTCAGAGATAGCCGACGTATCGGGGCTGGGTACCATAGAGATCAAAGCGATGATGGATGACGGTTATGATGGAGCTTTCGCCTGTGCGGTTACATGCGCGTCAGCGACGATTTCTCCTCTCATTCCTCCCAGCATTCCAATGGTAATCTACGCAATGCTAACGGGTACATCCCTAGGCTATCTCTTCCTTGCAGGAATAGTCCCCGGACTCCTTCTCGGTCTTCTTGAAGCAGGTATGGCTTTCTATCTGTCCAAGAAGCGGAACTACCCGGTCGGCAAGAGGTATCCGTTGAAAGTGCTGATGATGAGTTTTATGAAGTCTTTTCCGGCACTGCTGGCTCCAGTTATCTTGCTCATAGGAATCTACGGCGGCATCTTCACTCCGACTGAATCTGCGGCTGTCCTGGCGGCCTATTCGATTCTGGTAAGTATCTTCATTTATCGAAGCATGGGGCTCAAGAAGCTAAGGAAAATCATGTTGAAGACCGTATATAACGTTGGGGCAATCAGTTTCATGATTGCGGGTGCCTTCGTCGTGAAGTACGTGCTCGCGAGAGAAGAGATCCCTCTAATACTTACAAGAACCTTTGTTGATCTGGGGCTTCTGTCGAGCCCCTGGGTGCTGCTTCTGAGCGTGAATGTTCTCTTCTTCATTCTTGGAATGTTCTTTGATGTCTCCGTCATACAGTTGGTAGTCATACCAATAGTCTTTCCGCTAGTGAGGGCAGTAGGAATCGATCCCGTTCACTTCGGAATCGTAACCACTTTCAACCTTATGCTTGCGCTTGATACACCCCCCTATGGGCAAACAGGCTTCATAACAAGCGCCATTAGCAAGACTCCCGTTGGAAAGGTCTTTAAAGAGATGCTAAAATACTGGATACCCATAGAAGTGGTGGGACTTGTGATAATTACTTACTGGGCCGATTTTGTTTTGTGGCTGCCGAGATTACTGGGGTATGCTAATTAGAGCACGATAGAGGAGTACAATGCAGAGTATTGAAAGGGTAGTGAAGATTCTTAGTTCGTTTAGTCTCGATAAAGCACGACTCAGCCTAGATGATCTGACGAAGAAGAGTGGTCTTCCTAAAGCCACTGTGTATCGAATTGCAGAAGCTTTGTGCAGAGAGCATATGCTTGAGAAGGATAGCCTGACTTCAACATACAGAATAGGAATCAAGCTCTTCGAACTGGGAAGTCTTTATCTTTCCTCTATGAGATTGAAAGATGCAGCGTTTATTGAGATGGAGAGACTTCACTCCAGGACGGGTGAAACGATACACATGGGCATACTTGACGGAATGGAAGTAGTTTCAATCGAAGGCTTTGAAAGCTCGAAATCTCTCCATACGAGATTGTTTATAGGGAGGCGTGCACCCATATACTGCACTGCTGTTGGTAAAGCAATCCTGGCGTTTCTTCCCGATGCCGTTCGCGAGGAGATGGTAGAAGCACTTAATCTTGTCCCACAGACTTCGAAAACTATAACGGACAAGTGTGCCCTGAGAGAGGAACTGGAAGGAATTAGATCGAGAGGAACATCTTTTGACAGAGGTGAGAATGAAGAAGGAGTTGCGTGTGTCGGAGCTCCTATATTTGATTCGTCAGGAGATGTGGTTGCCTCAATTAGCATATCTGGTCCGATTTTCAGGATGGGAGAAAAAGTAATGGCTGAGTATTCCGATCTCCTGAAAGAAGTCGTGGAGAGGATCTCTTCTGCGCTAGGACATGGATCATAGCGACCGGGTAAATGACCTGTCCAGACTCATTCAAGGCGAAAAATCAACTCCTAATGTAAATCTAACCTCTTACGAACTCCAAAGCGGCACTTCCCATATTGCGTTGGTACGTCTGTTCTCTCTTCGGTTTTTTACTGTCGGAGATCAGCTGCAGTAGCACGCTAATGATCTTCAAAAGTTCTGTAACCCTATAAGGGCAAAGCAAGCGAAAGGGGATTTTGAAGGTATAATAGTTTAGAC
>LVBU01000450.1 GCA_001603185.1 Thermotogales bacterium Thermo_02
TTATTCTTCTTATCATTGCGATCGTATTTTTAACGGGATGTCCGAAAAAGGAAAATCAACTTCCCGTAATTCAAAAAGTTAGTGGGCTTGAAGGAATAGTGGAAGTAACTACAGGATCTTTTGTATGGAATGGAAACGATCCAGATGGAACGATAGACAAGTACGAGTGCAGAAAAGATGGGTCGATCTGGGAGGACAACGCTCTTCAAACCACCTATATTTGGAGCGATTATTCTCCCGGAGCTCACACCTTTGAAGTCAGAGCTATTGATAATAAAGATGCCTATTCAAATACGCTCGCGTGGAACTTTACAGCCATAAAACAGATGGTTCCGGTGGAGGGTGGACAATTCACAATGGGAGATACGTGGGGGGACGGTTATAACGACGAAATCCCGACACACGATGTCACCATTACATATGACTATTACATTGGGAAATATCCGGTGACTTTCGACGAGTTCGATGCGTTCTGCGACGCTACAGAAAGGACTAAACCGGCAGACGCAGGATGGGGACGGGAAAAAAGGCCGGTGATATTTGTCTCCTGGTGGGACGCAATAAGTTACTGCAACTGGCTTAGCGAAAGAGCAGGACTTTCGCTCGCATATGACAGTCTGGGAAATCTGCTCGATGCTAGTGGAGATATCACCGTGAATCCCCAGGAAGTTGAAGGATACCGTCTTCCCACTGAAGCTGAATGGGAATACGCTGCGAGAGGCGGAAAAAGCAAATCTCCTTTCAAGTATTCTGGAAGCGATGACGCCGGCGCTGTAGCCTGGTATCGCGAAAATTCACACAACGAAATTGCCGGAAGAATTACAACCTGGCCGATAGGACTGAAAACACCGAACGTACTCTCAATTTTCGATATGAGCGGTAACGTTCATGAATGGTGCAGCGATATGTATTCGGAGTATACAGCGCAGGCAAAGGCAAACCCATTTGTCAACACCGGTACTGAGAGGGTTATCAGAGGAGGTAGTTTCTTTAACATAGCGAAGTTGGTGAGAGTTGCTGATCGAGAAAGCCTTGATCCAGCGCTAAAACGAGACGTTGTTGGATTCCGCATAGCGATTACGACCCAGTAGCGCTCCCGAGATGCCTGTCACTAGAATAGGTTCCACTTAAGACGACTTAACGCGAAGAGTCGGGATTTTGAGTCTGATGCCTGACAACGGCAAAAGACTAGCCGAATTCCGGTCGGGTAGTCTCATAGTCTCTCACAAAATCCAGTAGCCGACTCTCGACCACATAATAGCTCTTGGTTGCAGCAACTTCGCAGTACGCCTCCAGAAATTTCGACGTATGGGCAACTGTAGCAACAAGGGTGTCTCTTCCAAGGGCTCTATCTATTTCGAAAGCCATCCTGTGACCGACAGGGTGGTTTGCGCCTTTTGAGAACAGAGCGAGGAACATCTCTTTTTTCAGCGCATCTCCGTGCAGCTTTCCGTCGAGGAACCGTGAAGCTATAAGGGACGCAGCTTCCAGTTGCTCTTGAAAGTTATCAAACCTGTCTTGCCGAATCTCCCTTAGTCTTTTAAATGCGGGAATGATTTCGTGCAGGCAGGAGACCTCAAATACAAGATCGGCTATACCTTCAATCTCCAACATCTCAAAACAGGAGTAAATGAAGTCTTCTTCATCTGAGGTTTCCAGTTCTACTGGTCTCTTCAGCGATGTCCTTCCGGAGTGATGGTATTCGTGTGAAAGGAACTTAGTAAATCCTTCGATTCCGAGGTCTCTTGCAAGTAGAGGATCGAAGAAAACTCGGCCTCTGAAAACTCTCGCGTCATATGGCACCGGCAGCATAACGATGTCGGCGAGTTCGAAACGCGCCTCTTTAGGCAAGTACTGCATTGCAAGCTCCCTTGCCTCCATATCAATGACAGTGAAAGAACTCCTTGCTTCTTCAATAAACTCTATTATCGAATCTCTCATCCCGATAAGCCTTTCAAGGTGTTCAGAAAAGGTATTAATCTCCCTGTTGGTAAGGGATTTTTCCTCTTCTGATACTCTTCCGAAAACACCTCTCAAGGCGATTTCTCTATCTTCATACTTAATCTGAAACTCCCGAAAGCTTTCACACAGCTCCTGTCTGAAGAAGAGCTCGGCGATTTCCCTGTAATTCGCTTTGCTGGCAAGAAGATCAAATAGCTCCATAACAGGATCTATAATCAATCTGCTGATGATCCCACCTCCAAATTATCTGAAGCTCGCGTGATCTACGATAAACACTGCTTTCAGACTCTGCATGGTACAGCTCCATCTATCGGGATTAACACTAACATTAAGCGCCTGCGGTCTTGCTCTAAGAGATTTCGACTTTTTTTCCTGATTTGAAAACAGCTTCGATTCTCTCCAGGTATGTGATGTCATGAACGGGATTGCCTTCCAGTATCAAGAAATCAGCAGCCTTGCCCCTTTCCAAAGTACCATGCGTGCTATCTATACCAAGGAGCTCAGAATTAGTTTTTGTAGCTGCCATTATAGCTTCCAGTGGAGTCATTCCGTATTCGACCATCATTTTTATCTCGAATACCGTGTCCCCGTGTTTGTTGAAGGGTGTGCCCGCATCCGTTCCCACACACATTCTGACTCCCTTTTCGCATGCTCTTTGAAAGCTCCTTCGGTGATGTTCGATTATACTTTTCGTCTTTCGAACAACGTAGTCGGCCATTCTGTGATCATTAGCGTTGGCCAGTATACGCACTGGAGGCGTCAATGTCGGGACAAAGTATGTGCCCCTTTCGAGCATAAGATCGATAACCTTATCGTCGAGGAAGACTCCATGCTCTATCGAATCGATTCCCGCTCTTACGGCGTTTGATATTCCGACAGTTGCCTGAGCGTGGGAAGCGCTCTTCTTACCAGCATTATGAGCTTCCTCAACCGCAGCTCTGATTTCTTCTTCGCTCAGCTGTACCGAATTGGGTTCAACTCCCGGTGTCACTATCCCTCCGGTTGCCATAATCTTAATCACATCGGCCCCGGCCTTGATCTGTTCTCTTGCGGCCTTTCGCACTTCATAGGGACCATCGCATTCTCTTCCAAAATGGTACCCGTGACCCCCTGTCATCGTTATCATCTTGCCACTGGCAAGCATTCCAGGTCCATCGATCAGATTTCTCTTAAGGCAATCCCTGAGCTCGATATCCAGATATCTGAATCCGCCCATATCACGTATGTAAGTGACCCCAGATGCGAGAATTCTCTTCAGATTCAGGACCGATCTCAATACAGTCTCAGTGGTAGTTTCGCGCGCTACGGATTCAAAGAAATCCGGGCCAGCCGTCATGTTAATGTGTACATGGGCATCTATCAAGCCTGGAATCACCGTCTTTCCACGAAGATCAATCTTCTCGACTCCCGATTCTTCTTCAGCATTCAGGTGTCCAATGTCCACGATAATACCGTTTTCGATCAAGATGTCAACCCGTTCCCGAACGTTATTATCGCAACAACTCAAAACCGTTGCTCCTGTGAGTATTTTCTTGTCGGTTCTATCCATGCGATCCTCCCACATTCTCATTTTCCCGGTACTCTAGAAACCCTGTGTG
>LVBU01000451.1 GCA_001603185.1 Thermotogales bacterium Thermo_02
AGCGTCAGATGTGTATAAGAGACAGGATGAAGAGTGAGAAGATTGAAAGAGAAGATATCATTATGACAACTGAAGCCCCCCTTGGAAATATAGCTCTAGTTGAAGAGGCCAGAAAATACATTTTGGGTCAAAGAGTGGTTGCTTTGAGATTGAAAGATTCTGTAAACAGCACCTTTGGAAAACATTTGCTTATGTCAAATGTGTTTCAGAGAAAACTTCAGGAATTAGCTACAGGAACTACTGCTAAGGGGCTAAGCAAAAGGAATCTCAAATACTTGAAGATTTATATCCCAGACACTGAAACTCAGGAAGCAGTCTCTTCTATCCTCTCATCCGCTGACAAAGAGATCGACTTACTGAACAAAGACCTCGAGCAATGGGAGATAAAGAAAAAATCACTCATGCAGCTACTTCTAACAGGTATTGTAAGGGTTAGTACAGAGAACTGAAGCCGGGGGTGAGCTTATGCTTGACCACAGAATCTTCAACGAAAGACCGGAGAGCCAGGACAGAATGATCAAGGTCTTGCAGGGGTTAGGCTATGAATATGTTCCAAGAGCCGTGGCCGAAGAGAAGCGCGGGAGCAAGACTAAGGTCATTTTTGAAGACGAACTGGTCAAGTTCCTCGGAAGGCAGAGATTTGACTACAAGGGTGAAAAGCTCCACTTTTCAAGTGAGTCCATAGGCAAGGCTATCAGGGAGCTTGACGCTCCTATCACTAACGGCCTGATGATGACGAGCAAAGTGATCTACGATCTTCTTTGCATGGGAAAAAGCCTGGAGCAAACACTACCGGACGGAGCGATGCAGTCCTTCGATATCAAATACATCGATTTCGATAACCCGGCCAACAACAGCTGGCAGGTAACTGACGAGTTCGAAGTGGAACGGCCCAACGGCAAGTTCGCCCGGCCGGATATTGTACTGCTTGTAAACGGGATCCCCCTTGTAGTTATTGAATGCAAGAAGTCCAGTGTAGATGTCGCCGAAGGTGTGAAACAGAACATCAGGAACTGGCACCCAGACTACATTCCTCAGCTATTCAAGTTCGCCCAGATAGTTATAGCTACCAATCTCAATGAGTTTCTATACGGCACCTGCGGAACACCCGAGAATCATTTCAATCCCTGGAAAGAGGAAGAGAAAGACTGGCAGGAAGATCTCTGCAAGAAATGTTCACCAGATGGAAAGATCGTAGAGCAAGACAGGGCGACAACCTCGCTTCTCTCACGAGAAAGACTGCTGGAGCTTATCAGGAGCTTTATAATATACGACGCTAATATCAAGAAGATAGCGAGATACAAACAGTTCTTCGCCGTTAAGAAGTGCATGGACAGGATCAAGATGAAAGACGGCAAGGGAACGAAAAATGGTGTTCTATGGCACACGCAGGGCTCGGGAAAGACGATAAGCATGATTATGCTTGTCAAAATGATCCAGCGTGACAAAGCCTTCGAGAATCCACGATTTGTACTCGTTACCGACAGGAAGAACCTCGACAAGCAGATTCTCGAGAACTTCAGCAATACAAAGATGCATCCAACGAGGGCAACTACTGGACGAAGTCTTGTCTCGCTTATAAAAGACGATGGAAAGACTGTGGTGACAACGATAGTGAACAAGTTCGAGACAGCTATAAAGATGAACTTCAGAAAGGATAATGAGAACAT
>LVBU01000037.1 GCA_001603185.1 Thermotogales bacterium Thermo_02
GCTATAGATAAGGTTTTTATAGGGCGATACCCGAAATACCAGATTCCAGTAAGTGGAGTTCAAACATACGGAGAGGGCTGGTCAGACGGAAGAATGTCACAGCCCGAAATACCAGATTCCAGTAAGTGGAGTTCAAACCATATACTCTTTCGCTGGCGCTTCTCCTGAAGCGTCCCGAAATACCAGATTCCAGTAAGTGGAGTTCAAACAAACTGTGATGGTCCTCACCACGTGCTCATATATGCCCCGAAATACCAGATTCCAGTAAGTGGAGTTCAAACGATCATGGTTCTCAACTCCGCCGGAGTCCTCCAGCGCCCGAAATACCAGATTCCAGTAAGTGGAGTTCAAACCCCGCTGTACGAAGGTTCGAGCACCCAGCAGGCAACCCGAAATACCAGATTCCAGTAAGTGGAGTTCAAACAACCTTCTGGAATTAGTGGAGAAGGAGAGATGTTTCCCGAAATACCAGATTCCAGTAAGTGGAGTTCAAACAAGGAAGATATGTCGGAGGTCCCGGATGAAACGGACCCGAAATACCAGATTCCAGTAAGTGGAGTTCAAACCGGGCAAATACGGCAACCCAGCACTGGACGTGTTGCTCCCCCGAAATACCAGATTCCAGTAAGTGGAGTTCAAACTATGCTTTCAAAGTCATCTCTCGTAAAGCTATTTCCCGAAATACCAGATTCCAGTAAGTGGAGTTCAAACTGAAGAGAGCTGTTGCGCCGCCCTCATCGCGTCCTCGCCCGAAATACCAGATTCCAGTAAGTGGAGTTCAAACGATATAAGGTAGATGTAAAATGCCCGGTTTGTGGCAACCCGAAATACCAGATTCCAGTAAGTGGAGTTCAAACAATGAACTATGCCTTATTGCCAACAGCGGCTGGAGCCCGAAATACCAGATTCCAGTAAGTGGAGTTCAAACCTCCTCTTCCCCGGGGTAGTCCAAATCGTCTTTCTCGCTCACCCGAAATACCAGATTCCAGTAAGTGGAGTTCAAACAACGAGACTCGTGAGCTGATCCATCGAAGTCTGGACCCGAAATACCAGATTCCAGTAAGTGGAGTTCAAACTTACGAGAGCGTCCAGACGGGCAAGGAGAACCAGACCCGAAATACCAGATTCCAGTAAGTGGAGTTCAAACAAGCCTCTTGGCCGTCTCGGGTTCTGTTGTCTCCATCGCCCCGAAATACCAGATTCCAGTAAGTGGAGTTCAAACGGGTATATCGTCGGATCTTCTGCATACTTACTCTCCCGAAATACCAGATTCCAGTAAGTGGAGTTCAAACGACGCCGAACGTCATCACCAGAGCGTTGTGTACCGGCCCGAAATACCAGATTCCAGTAAGTGGAGTTCAAACTCTTTTGCGATGGAGTCCCACTCTTTCCGGATTTGGCCCGAAATACCAGATTCCAGTAAGTGGAGTTCAAACCAGAGACAACCGCTTTCTTGACGATGAATACAAGAAACCCGAAATACCAGATTCCAGTAAGTGGAGTTCAAACGATCGTTTTTGACTTTTTCGCGGCGGCACAATAAAAGCCCGAAATACCAGATTCCAGTAAGTGGAGTTCAAACTACGCGCCCGTTGCGCTGATATTCTTTTTTCCAGACGCCCGAAATACCAGATTCCAGTAAGTGGAGTTCAAACCATTTGCATCACTCTCCTTTCACATCACGGTTTTGGCCCGAAATACCAGATTCCAGTAAGTGGAGTTCAAACTCCCCAATCCCAAGTTGTCCGGCCCAGTTATTTCCCCCCCGAAATACCAGATTCCAGTAAGTGGAGTTCAAACTCTGCTCTCGAATGGGTTTCAGCAGCCGCGCCACCCCGAAATACCAGATTCCAGTAAGTGGAGTTCAAACGCAAAGAGAACGAGATTGGTCTTCACTCTGAAGACCCGAAATACCAGATTCCAGTAAGTGGAGTTCAAACGCGTGTGGCCCGGACTTTTTCGATAGAGCATGAGGCTCCCCGAAATACCAGATTCCAGTAAGTGGAGTTCAAACCAATATGATTGCTCAGCAACAACAAAAATAAACCCCCCGAAATACCAGATTCCAGTAAGTGGAGTTCAAACATCCAGTCCGCTGGAATAGGTTCTATCTTCTCGAACCCGAAATACCAGATTCCAGTAAGTGGAGTTCAAACACAGCATGAAAACACAATCAAGCACGATACCAGAAACCCCGAAATACCAGATTCCAGTAAGTGGAGTTCAAACGAAACTACCCTCGGGAGCCTCCCAACTGATGCAGACTCCCGAAATACCAGATTCCAGTAAGTGGAGTTCAAACTTCTCTATATCTCAGTTTCTACGTCTCTCCTGCGTACCCCGAAATACCAGATTCCAGTAAGTGGAGTTCAAACGCGAAATACTCATAGGCTGCGAAATCTGAATCATTCCCCGAAATACCAGATTCCAGTAAGTGGAGTTCAAACTGAATCAGCACTCGCAGAACACGTTTCACTATATCCCGAAATACCAGATTCCAGTAAGTGGAGTTCAAACCCTATCTTAGTTTAGGAGTGTGAGAAACATGATGACCCGAAATACCAGATTCCAGTAAGTGGAGTTCAAACGTCTTTGCGCCGACTGTTTTGCAGGTGAATATCACAGCCCGAAATACCAGATTCCAGTAAGTGGAGTTCAAACAGTCTTGAGTAGTTCGTGTGCTTCAATGGTCTAACCCGAAATACCAGATTCCAGTAAGTGGAGTTCAAACCATGTTTCCGCTGGAAGAGAAGCTTCGGCCTGTTGCCCCGAAATACCAGATTCCAGTAAGTGGAGTTCAAACGAACCGAGAAGAGCAAGGTGAGGCAGGAGTGGGATTCCCGAAATACCAGATTCCAGTAAGTGGAGTTCAAACATATGCGTTACTGGCTTGCCTCAAAGACTGCCGGGTTCCCGAAATACCAGATTCCAGTAAGTGGAGTTCAAACAGCGACGCTCCGTTCTGTGTGTCTTTCCCCTGCCTCCACCCGAAATACCAGATTCCAGTAAGTGGAGTTCAAACGATCGTCGTGGCCGTGCTGTTCAAAGCTATTAGCTCCGCCCGAAATACCAGATTCCAGTAAGTGGAGTTCAAACCATGTTATTCTATTTCGGCCACTGTGTGCCGTCGGCCCGAAATACCAGATTCCAGTAAGTGGAGTTCAAACACCAAGCAGATCCTCGCCGACGCTCCCGGACTTCAGGCCCGAAATACCAGATTCCAGTAAGTGGAGTTCAAACGACGGGTAGTTTTCGACGGCGGCTGGAATGTGTCCACCCGAAATACCAGATTCCAGTAAGTGGAGTTCAAACCCACATTCCCCTGCTGTTGGATTCTTTGATGAAGTCCCGAAATACCAGATTCCAGTAAGTGGAGTTCAAACGACCACATATTACCACTCGCGTGTGGCGGCACGAATGCCCGAAATACCAGATTCCAGCAAGTGGAGTTCAAACTGAACCGCTCTCGGGAACTCAGACACTTGGCAATTCCCGAAATACCAGATTCCAGTAAGTGGAGTTCAAACTCTGCATCAGTCGTTGCACCTAGCGCGACGTTGTCACCCGAAATACCAGATTCCAGTAAGTGGAGTTCAAACTCGTCTCTCTGGGCATGGTAGTTGTGTTTCTTCCCCCCTGAAATACCAGATTCCAGCAAGTGGAGTTCAAACTCGCTCTTTCACGTGAAAGTGATTGTTTATGCTAGCCTGAAATACCAGATTCCAGCAAGTGGAGTTCAAACTTCTTCTGGTACTGGCTCTCGACCTCCGGATGTTCCCTGAAATACCAGATTCCAGCAAGTGGAGTTCAAACAGTGAAATGGTAAGGGACCCCGTGTAGTAATACGGGGCCTGAAATACCAGATTCCAGCAAGTGGAGTTCAAACAAAGAACTCATCGCAGCAGCAGAAACCTGGGAAAATGCCTGAAATACCAGATTCCAGCAAGTGGAGTTCAAACCTATTCCGCACTGACATCCCTGATGGAGTGGCGGATCCTGAAATACCAGATTCCAGCAAGTGGAGTTCAAACGCATAGAAAACTGGTGGGGGAACGTCTGGCAGTGGTCCTGAAATACCAGATTCCAGCAAGTGGAGTTCAAACCTGGCTTAGTCTTACAGTCGCGGGAAGCCATTCAGCCTGAAATACCAGATTCCAGCAAGTGGAGTTCAAACTGTACTGCTAGTCTTTGTTGCCACAGTCACCATCAGACCTGAAATACCAGATTCCAGCAAGTGGAGTTCAAACAATGACGTCATTTCTCCGGAGACGCCCAAGTCTATTGCCTGAAATACCAGATTCCAGCAAGTGGAGTTCAAACAATACCATTGTCGAACAGTACCCGGATGTAATCAAGAAGCCTGAAATACCAGATTCCAGCAAGTGGAGTTCAAACTAAAACTGGTCTCACTAACCAGGACCTCATAAAAGAGCTCCTGAAATACCAGATTCCAGCAAGTGGAGTTCAAACTCCTCCGATGTCGATGATAGTCCGGTCTTTCCTGTACCTGAAATACCAGATTCCAGCAAGTGGAGTTCAAACGTTTACGTGACGGCGGCTGGAATGTGTCCAGCGCCGCCTGAAATACCAGATTCCAGCAAGTGGAGTTCAAACGCGGTTCCAGAGTGTACTTGCTCGTTGAAATTCAGTCCTGAAATACCAGATTCCAGCAAGTGGAGTTCAAACGGGGTTCGGTGAGACGGTTGCAAGTGCTATACTCGAAGTATCAGATTCCATTCAATGGAGTTCAAATTCAATTCCTCATAGGTAGTCTGGAAGCGTTGTTCAACCTGAAATACCAGATTCCAGCAAGTGGAGTTCAAAGGTATTAGATCATCTAAAAACACGAGGCAAGAACAAGAGTACTAATACATCACAAGCTCATATTCTGCAGCAAACACAAGCTTGTATTAGAACTTTTGCAAGCTAAGAGTAAGCAGATTTGGCGAAAAGGAAAAATACCCAGCAACTATGAAACCCAAGAGAGAAAGACCGATATAGCACACTTCTTCTGCTGGATTGACTTCTCTGGCTAGAATAGCAGAGGCGAAAGCCGGGATGATCTGGAACAAGACTAGAAGCAAACCGGAGAGAATCCAATCCAATCTTTTTTCGGCCATCAAAGCAAAGTATACAAAACCACAGAACCGAAGGTAAGAAGCGCTACATCCTTTCCATACTTAAGATTAAATCTCCTTCAGCCTACTTCGAAACCCAGCCGATTAATGCTTCCAGAATACCTATAAGGAATTCAGGCTTCTACTGTCAGAACATCGGTATCTCTATTACTCTCCTAGGTGCTAGAATCTCTACTGAATTGAGATCACTCTGAGTAATCAAAAGTACCTGAAAACAAGAGTTACAGGGTTTCCAGTTCACAGTGAGGATTCATCTATACTTTGCGAGGTTCTGGAAATAGTGAGATCTGTGAATTAGTGATCTCACCTTAGCGTCGGCAGATCATGTGCCGTGGAAAGTCGGTTGTCGATAGTGCCTGATCAAGCGGGATTTTGATCTCTGGTGCTCGAAGTGTTCGCTAATGGCGTTTCAGAAGTCTGGACAGTTGAAAGGCATCATCAAGAAAGGCTTAGTAAAGCCTGGGAGGGGATAGAATGGGCAATAAACTCAGAACGCTTCTGTTGATTTCGCTACTGCTAGTCACGTTTGCATTTTCGAGTTCCATGGGTAATGTTCTGTCGAACTTGAACGAAACGCAAAAAGAGGCTACAGAAAAGACCGCAGAAATAAACCGGAGTTACTACTCGCTTCTGGATTTTGATGACAAGACCGAATTCGAATTCGCAACCAGGGGGCTTATAGCGGCACCGGAAGTACTTGAGTTGAAAGACATTGCCGGGCGGGTTGTCTGGAGCCAGAAAGCCTACGGATTTGTTGATGAACTCGAAATGGCACCGGACACTGCGAACCCCAGCCTGTGGAGACACACTATTTTGAACCATTCCTACGGGCTTTTTGAGGTATGTAAGGGAATTTACCAGGTACGCGGATATGATCTCACTAATCTCACCTTGATCGAAACTGCTAGCGGTGGCTGGATTATCTTCGACCCATTGATGAGTGTCGAGTGTGCTGAAGCTGCCATGGACCTCGTCGAAGAAAACCTCGGCAAGCGCTCAGTTTTGGCCATAGTGATTAGCCATCCTCATGTTGACCATTTCGGAGGAATAAGAGGGGTCATACGGGAAGAACAGGTGGCGGACAGAGCTCTCTCAATCGAAGAGCAGATATCATCGGGGAAGATTCCAATAATCGTTCCCGAAGGCTTCACCGAACACGCAGTGAGCGAGAATCTCTTTGCAGGAACCGCAATGGGAAGACGAGCTGCTTATCAGTACGGTGTGCTTCTCGACAAAGGCGTGAAGGATGCGCTGGCTATGGGGATCGGCCTTTCCCAATCGACCGGTACACTGACATTCATCCTGCCCACTCATGAAGTGAAAAAGACAGGCGAGACGATAGTCATCGACGGTGTTGAGATGATATTCCAGATGACTCCGGGAACGGAAGCCCCTGCAGAGATGAACACTTATTTTCCGCAGTTCAAGGCTCTATGGATTGCCGAAAACTGCACGGGAACACTCCACAATTTATACACACTGCGCGGCGCACAGGTTCGCGACGGTAACGCCTGGGCCAAATATATAATCGAGGCGATCGTTCTCTTCGGTTCGGAAACAGAAGTAACCTTTCAATCTCATAACTGGCCTCACTGGGGCAATGAGCTCGTCATTAAGTATATGGAAGACACGGCCGCCGTGTACAAATTCATACATGATCAGACGCTCATGTATATAAATTTGGGCTACACTTCAGACGAAATCTCAAATATGATACGCCTGCCCGAATACTTTGAGAAAGTCTGGTACACCCGACAGTATTACGGAACTGTCGCACACAACGCCAAGGCGGTCTACCAGAAGTATATGGGCTGGTACGATGCAAATCCGGTAAACCTGAATCCGCTTGAACCGACGGAAAGAGCAAGGAAGTTCGTCGAGTATCTTGGAGACACCGACAGGGTACTGGAAATGGCTTACAGGGACTTTCTGGCCGGAGAGTACCAGTGGGTAGCCGAGATCACTAATATTCTGGTCTTTGCAGATCCGCAGAATATCGCGGCACGCTATTTATGTGCAGACGCTCTGGAACAACTCGGATACCAGTCAGAGTCGGGAACCTGGAGAAACGCTTACCTTACTGCCGCTCTGGAGTTGCGCGTGGGAAACCTGAAAGATGAATCGAAGCTCTCGAAGGGCAGCGCGGACATTCTCACCAGTCTGACAGTTGAAATGCTTCTAGATTACATGGGAATACTCATCGATTCAAATGCGGCAGAAGATATCAACGTTACTTTCAACCTAATAATCACGGATTCACATGAGAGGTACTTCGTACATCTCTTCCACGGCGTGCTGCTCTACTATAAAGATCAGACGCGCGAGCTTGCAGACGCGACTCTGACGTGTCCTAAGATTGGTCTCCTAACCCTTATAGGCAGGAATGAAGAACAGCAGAAACGGTTGATCAGAGTTGACGGTGACAGTGATATCCTGGCGAAATTGACTGGAGCGATGGTAATACTGGACAAGACCTTCAACATAGTCGAGCCTTAGAACTAAGCCGCCACTGGAATACTCCGGTGGCGGTTTCTTCTACACTCCGATGGGTTATTACACTCCAGAGCAATCAGAGCAAGACTTTTATTGGTTCTTCCGCTTGCTGAAGAGAATTGGTACTGTGAGTTCTCCATTGAGAAGATCTTCATAATGTCTCCTCGCAGCGATTCAGCCTTGTCAGATTCAGCTCAGATGACATGTCAAGTTGGACGACTCCTCCACTCTTTCGAAGGACTGGTCCACGCTCGAGGACGAATCACAAAGGACAGTACTTAACGCTCTTATACTTTCACGTCGACTTTTCTGAAGATCAGCATTCCGATAGCGAGCAGACCGAGCGAGAGCAGCATTATCAGAATGGAGTTTCCAACTACGACTCTCTCTTCGACTATTGTTTTGACGAGGGGAATGTAGTGGAAGACGCTGAGTTTTCCAACCCAGCTGATCACTTCAAAGGAGTTGCTCAGTGTGTCCCCGAAGTACATGAAGATTACCAGGCCGATAGACACGGAGATATTCAGCGAGCTCTTCTGTCCGATCACCGCGACTATAGTCGCGACTCCCGCGAAGAACATCTGTACCGAAAGAGCGTACAGTCCAAAACCCAGAAGTATTGTTTGATTGTAGCTTGCGTTGACGAAGATGTCGAATAGTCTAGTGATCGAAAAGACGAAGACCGCTGAGAGCGCTACCAGATAGAGCATCATGACTAGAGCTTTCGCGAGATAGACGGTCGTTCGCGATCCGGGTTTCACGATAAGGTACTCGATGGTCTTCTGTTCGAACTCCTTGGCGAAGAGAGAGCCCGCGAGCATCGAAGAGAACACGGCGGAGAGGATATAGACGAAGCTCATCCCTTCCGAGCCAAAGATTCCTTCAGGCCTTGTCAAAAGCTCTTCTTCGAAGTTGAACATCTGGCGGATAAACTTTGGCATCATATCCAGAAGCTTTATGATCTCGTCGGAACGCTGGAGCATCTGGTCGGTGATCGGGATGTACATAAGGGCGAAGGCCACGAAAATTGCCGTCCAGATAAGAAAGGCCTTTAGATTCCAGCGAACTTCCTTTTTAAAGACATTGATGAAACTCACTCCTGCTCACCTCCGCCGTATATCTCCATGAAAGTCTCCTCCAGGGGAGGTCTCTTTATTTCGACGTCTGTGTATTCGAGAGCGGTGAGTTTCTTAAGGAACTCGTTTAGCTCGCTGTTGCGCACCGAATAGACTCTCGAAGACCCATCGCTATAGGTGACGCTATATTTGTCAAGAACAGAGAGATCTCTGTTCCCTGTAACGGTGATCTTTCTGATGGCGATCTCTCTTACATCTTCCATCGATAGCTCCTTGACAAGTTCGCCGTTTCTCACGACGCCGACCCTCTGACACAGTCTCTCGACTTCGGACAGGACGTGCGATGAGAAGAGGATAGTCGTGCCCCTGTTTCTTTCCCGCTCTAATAACTGATAGAGCTTGTTCTGAAGGAGCGGATCGAGGCCGTTGGTGGGTTCGTCGAGAATAAGGTACTTCGGATGGTGTACGAGCGCCTGCAAAATTCCGACTTTCTTCTTGTTTCCCTGCGAAAGCTCTTTGAACTTCTTCTCGCGGTCAATCGCCAGATATTCGACCAGCTCGTCTTCAGACCCTTGCAGATCATCGGAGTAGAAGCCCCTGTTGAACTTCAGAAACTCCTTAACGCGCATATCCCCGTAGAAGTTGACTTCGCCGGGCAGATAACCGATACTCGACTTCACTCTGCCCAGATGTTCCGGAATTCCGGCTCCCCCAATCGAGACGCTTCCCGAATCCATCTTCAGTAGCCCGAGTATGATCCTTATTGTAGTAGTCTTTCCGGCGCCGTTGGGTCCTATAAGGCCGTATATCTCTCCGGGAGCTATGCTGAAGCTTACGTCCTCAACTCCGCAGTTTTTGCCATAGTATTTCTTCAGCTTGTCCGCAACGATCATACAGTACTCCTTTTTTTCAGGCGGTAGATTTCGTCCCTTATGACCGCCGCGTCTTCGAACCTCAACTCACCGGCAGCTCTGATCATCTCTTCATCGAGCAGCGCCATATAATCTTCAGCTGCCAGGCTCTCCTTAAGAGCGAAGACTCCCTCGATATACGTCGCCCTCGCCTTCTCTTCCTTATCGAGAGTCTCGCCCGCGAACTCTTCAAAGATATTCTTGTAGAGCGGCTTGATAATGCTCTCGGGCGTGATCCCGTGTTCTTTATTGTATATCATCTGTTTCAGGCGTCTTCTGTTGGTCTCGTCAATCGCGCGCTGCATAGAACCGGTCATCGTATCGGCGTAGAGCACCACGAGTCCATTTATATTCCTTGCCGCCCTTCCGATCGTTTGAACGAGCGTAGTCTGCGATCTCAAGAAGCCCTCTTTGTCGGCGTCCATGATTGCCACCAGCGACACCTCGGGAAGATCGAGCCCCTCCCGCAGGAGGTTTACTCCGACGACGACATCTATCGTCCCCTCTCTAAGCTTTCTCAGCACCTCGACTCTCTCTATCGCGTCGAGTTCGGAATGCAGGTATTCGGACTTGATACCGACCTCGTTCAAGTAATCCGAAAGCATCTCCGCGGCCTTCTTTGTGAGGACGGTCACGAGAGCTCGTTCCTTCCTCTTCTTGACGGCGCGCATCCTGTCTATGAAATCGTCTACCTGGCTGTCGGTAGGCTTTACAATGACCTCGGGATCGATCAGTCCAGTCGGTCTTATAACCTGATCGACTACCTGAGTGGACCTCTCGAGTTCGTATTCGTTAGGAGTGGCCGAAACGAAAATTATCTGCCCGACGGTTTCGATGAACTCCTCGAACTGCAACGGCCTGTTATCGAAGGCCGAAGGCAGCCTGAAACCGTAATCGACCAGATTCTGTTTGCGCGAGTGGTCACCCCTGTGCATCGCCCTCAACTGAGGAACACCTATATGCGATTCGTCTATGAAGGTGATGAACTTCTCCCTGTCGAAGTAATCGAGAAGAGTGAACGGCTTTTCTCCTGGCTTCCTTCCATCGAAAAATCTCGCGTAGTTCTCTATGCCGGAGCAGTAGCCAACGCTCGAAAGCATCTCCATATCGTAGATCGTCCGCTGTCTGAGCCTTTGAGCCTCGAGGTACTTTCCCTCCCTCTCCAGCTGGAAGAACCTCTGCTCGAGCTCCCTCTCAATGTCCTTCATGGCTCCGAGAATCTTGTCCTGAGTAGTGACAAACTCCTTTGCCGGATAGATCGTGACCATATCTAGATCGTCGATGATCTTCCGGTTCAAGGGTTCAAAAGTGGCGATTCTCTCTATCTCATCGTCGAAGAAGTAAATCCTTATGCCGAAGTCCTCGTAAGGCGGGAAGACCTCGAAGATCTCTCCCTTAATATGAAAGACTCCGCCGGCCGATATGTCTTCAGACCTGTTGTACTGTATATTAGCGAGTTTCAGCGCCAGCTCGTTTCTGTTGAAGCGCGCTCCCTTTTCCAGACTAATGTTCATCGTTGCGAAGTCTCTTGGATCACCGCTCGCGTAGATAGCCGAAACACTTGCCAGAACGACGGTATCGTTTCTCGTCAATACAGATTTCAATGTCGAAACGCGCATTCTCTCCAGCGTATCGTTTATCTGGGCTTCCTTTTCTATATACATGTCCTTCGCGGGAATATACGACTCAGGCATGTAGTAATCGTAGTAGCTTATGAAAAGCTCGACTCTATTCTCTGGAAAGAAAGTCTTGAACTCACGGAAAAGCTGGGCAACAAGTGTTTTGTTCGGCGAAATAACTATCGCGGGCCTTTGAAGATTGGCGATGACGTTGGCCATGGTAAAGGTCTTTCCAGAACCGGTCACCCCGAGGATAGTCTGAAACCTGTCTCCCCTCATCAGCCCCTCTGTGAGTTTCGCGATCGCCTGCGGCTGATCTCCCTGCGGTTTGTAGGAAGAGTCTAGTTTGAAAAGCACCGGATAAACCCCCTTCACAGTGTCTGGTAAACAATTGTACCTCATCGCGTTTACGTTTTCTATATTGACTGTTTGGCTATCGAAAATCTGCGCACTTCAAAGATACCGTGAAGGTTTCAGGCAGTTGGGTTATAATTAACCGGGAGGTGAGAGCTATGTCGAGCAGCTACAGGAGAGAAATGCTGGAGTCGGAGATAAAGAAGGTTCTCATGGTAGTTCTTTCATCTTATGGGAGTCACGACGGCTCGTTCGGTATGGCCTCGATTGTAAGAGTCGAACTGAGCAAAGATAAGCGATTCGCGACTATCTACGTGAGCGCGATTGGCAATGAGCTGGAGAAAAACAAACTCGTCGAAAAGCTTAACGAAGACAAGGGGATCTTCCGCACGGCCATCGCGAAGAATATCAGGCTTTTTAAGGCGCCTGAGATTCGTTTCAAGGAAGACAAAGGTATCGAAGCCACACTAAGAGTAGCCCAGTTGCTGGAACAGATAGAGAAAGAAAAAGACGATGCAGAAACCGATTGACGGAATCTTACTACTGGACAAACCCTGTGGAGGCACTTCTCACGACCTTGTCAACGCGCTGAGGAGAAAACTCGAGACAAGGAAGATTGGTCACGCCGGCACACTTGACCCCTTTGCCAGCGGTCTTCTAATTATGGGTATCGGCAGGGGAACGAGAGTCCTCGAATACTTCCTGAATATGGACAAGACCTACCGGGTCGAACTGGAGCTTGGAAGAATAACCGACACCTATGACCTAACCGGCAAGACCATGGAAGAGAGAATAGTCCCGGACCTGACGGCAGAAAATGTAGTGAATGTGCTCAAATCATTCGAAGGAAAGTATCTGCAGACTGCGCCGGCATATTCTGCGAAAAAATACAACGGAGAGCGCCTTTACAAGCTCGCCAGAGAGGGAAAGATTATAAACCTTCCCCCGAAAGAGGTGAGCATCTACTCTATAGACGATGTAGTAATTGAAGGAAGAAAGATCGCCTTCACCGCGAGAGTATCCAAGGGTACTTACATCCGCTCACTGGTAATGGACATAGGTTACAGGCTTGGTTGCGGGGCGACGACAACCGAACTGAGGCGCCTGTCTCAGGGGATTTTCTCCGTTAACGCAGCGACGACAGTCGAAAGCGCTTCGTGGATGAACGTCGTCGGACTCGGCGAGGCGATGGAGTTTCTGCCCGGTCTGCTGCTAAACGAGTCAGAAAGCCAGAGAGTGCTTCTGGGAAGCCAGATTCATGCGCTGAACGTTGTCGGAATACTTGGAAAATTTGAAAAGGACGAAATCATAAGAATAGTCGGAAGCAACGAAACCCTCCTCGCGATTGCCAGGTCTGAGAGGACTTCTTCATTCGTTCAGACGCTACGCAAGAGCGATTCGTGGGAGAGGGTAGCAAAACTGGAGAAAGTACTCGGAGCCTAGCAGATGCCGGTAGCCTGTATAGGAACCTTTGATGGCGTTCACCTGGGCCACAGGGACATAATGCAAAGAACGGTTTCGCTGGCGCGAGAGATGAACACTCGCAGCGTGGCCGTCTCGATAATCTATCCCTGGGCGTATTACTTCCCAAACTTCCCGGGGATAATCTATCCTCTGTCCAAGAGGACCGAGCTGATAATCTCGGCCGGGATAGACGAAGTGGTAACGGCAAACATGAGCGAAATCAGATACCTGGAGCCCGAAGAGTATATAACCGACCTCATAAAGCAGGGCGTCAAGGGAATCGTCGTTGGCAGTGACTTCACTTTCGGAAACGGAGCGAGAGGAAACGTTGCACTTCTTGAGGAGCTTGCAGTCAAAATGGGCTTTAACTTGCAGGTGGTTCCCGATTCTCTCTACGATAACAGAAGGGTCAGCAGCAGCTGGATAAGAGAGTCGATTCTGAAGGGCGAAATCGGCCTCGCAAACGCCCTTCTGGGCCAGAGATACTCGATAATGGGCAGAGTCTATCGCGACCAGCAGCTGGGCTCGAAGATCGGGTTCCCGACCGCCAACATCTCCAGAGGCGAAGAAAAACTCATCACGCCGAAATCTGGCGTCTACATAGTGAGATCAGAAATAAACGACAGGAGATATTACGGCCTTCTCAACGTCGGATTCAGACCGACAGTCGGTACTGCAAGCGAAGTGAAATACGAGGTCTACTACTTTGACTTTTCGGGAAACCTCTATGATATGACCCTCGAGCTTGAACTCATGGAATTCGTAAGGCCAGAGTTGAAATTTGAAAACCTCGAGTTACTTATAAACCAGATCACTCATGAC
The DNA here is from genome assembly GCA_001603185.1 of Thermotogales bacterium Thermo_02. Classification (GTDB taxonomy): domain Bacteria; phylum Thermotogota; class Thermotogae; order Petrotogales; family Kosmotogaceae; genus Mesotoga. The sequence goes on from LVBU01000037.1 coordinate 13,878, forward strand.
GAAAAGATCGCGCGGCGCTGGCTCGAAATGCACTCAGACGAACTTTGAGAAGAAGCCCAGAACACCGTTGAAGAGTATTTCATACCTCTCTTCATCGGCAAACATCTCGTGCTTGCCACCGGGGATCTCGAGCATCTCCTTATCTGTTTTCAGCCTCTCGTAGAAATTGCGCGCTCCTGCCGGATCGACTACCGTGTCCTCGCTCCCGATTACGACCATTACCGGGATCTTCACGTTATCGATCTTCTCCATCGCGAGGTCGATATTTTCCTCCATGCCCAGAAAGAGATTTGGAGAGACCCTGTCGTGAACATACGGATCTTCGATATACCTCTGGACGGCTCTGGTGTTGTTTGAAAGATCGGCCGGAGTGAAGCGTGAAGAGCTACTGAAAGTTACCCTTGGTGCGACTCGCTTCACGAAGCTTATAATTGGCAGGAGACCCTTCACAGACTCTTTGGCCGAGAAAAGATGTGGCGAGCTCAGAACTAGCGCTTTGAAAGCTTCCGGATACTCCTCAACCACTCTAGAACTGATAAGCCCACCCATGCTGTGGCCAAAGAGAAAAACTGGCATATCCGGCATCTCAGATTTCACCGATTCCTCAAGGGTGACAACAGCATCCAGGAACTCTTCGAAAGAACCTACATAGCCCCGTTGGCCGCTGTGCATTCCGTGCCCCGGAAGATCCGTCGAAAAGACATTGAAGCCGTTACGGGTCATAAAAGAGGCGAAACGATCGTACCTTCCGCAATGCTCACCTATACCGTGACAAATCACCAGATTTGCCTTCGAATCAATTGAGAGCCATCTCCTGACGAACACAAAAAACACCTCCTAATGAAATAGATTATATATCCTCGAAGGGGTGCTTTACAAAAGCCTGAGCCCATGATAATATTATTCCAGTC
>LVBU01000452.1 GCA_001603185.1 Thermotogales bacterium Thermo_02
AGAGATTTCTGTATCAGAAAACGGCATACATACTGGGGCACTTTCAGAGCAGATTTCGCCTATCCGAACGATTCTTCGGACTATGCGAACTTGCAAAAGGCAATAGCGTCAGATACCTGTATAATGAAATACGCTATGAATCACCAGCTTACGATTCCAGATGGAAACTCTTCGTCCCGCAAGACCTCATGGCGACAATATCGAAAGGAGTAGCGGATATCGGTGAGATACGATAAGCAGACCATCGGGCAACTAGCTTCAGAACTGGGGTTTGTTCGTGATACATTCGAAAAAGTGCTGAGGTTGGTCGAAGTACTTCAATTCATAGATTCGGATAACCTTCTATCGGAAGCTCTTGCTCTGAAGGGTGGAACCGCAATTAACCTATTCATTATGCAACTTGTGAGACTGTCGGTCGACATAGATCTCGACTACTGCAAGACCATTTCTAAAGAGATAATGATTGAAGATAGACCTGTCATCATAGAGAGAATCGCGCTTTTCATGGCCGCCAACGGTTACAGACACAGCGACAAATCGAAGCGCCACTATTCTCTGGAATCGAGCGTCTTAGAATATACCAATTCGGGAGGAGCAAGAGACAATATCAAAATCGAGATCAACTTCTCTACGAGAGCTCACGTGCTACCTGTCGAAATCAGAAGCACTATAATTCCCGGAATTCTTCAAGGAGTACGCTGTCGGTGCGTAGATCCCATAGAGATACTTGCAAGCAAAATAGTTGCACTTCTTACAAGAGTTGCGGTTCGTGACCTCTTTGATGCCAACAGAATGATCTCCCATCTTTCGCTAAGTGAAAACGACAAAGAACTACTGAGGAAGTGTATCCTCTTCTATTTTTCAATCGGCAGCGGCATTCCTGAAAACCTTGATTTTGCAATGCTCAAAAGAATCACAGAGTAGCTAATACGTACTGAACTACTTCCGGTTCTTCACAAAACGGAGAAGATAGATCTCGATAAAATGCTTAGAGAGACGGAGAAGTTTCTTTCGAACCTACTTGTTTTCACTGCCAGAGAGAGCGAATTCATAGACAAATTCAGAAAGCGCGAATATAATCCGGAACTACTATTCGATGACAGTCAAATTGTGGAGAGAATCAGACACCACCCAATGGCACTGTGGAAAACCAAATGAAAACAACTAAACCAATAATAACCGTCATCTCGGGCCCCGCACTGTCATCCCGCAACGCCCCCCGCCCTGTCATCCCGTAATGTTCTTATACGGGATCTCCGTTCTTGCTCTTTCTGCCCAAAGACAGAGATACCAGATCAGGTCCGGCATGACGGGAATGGACTGTCATCCCGTTGTGTCCACGCGGAGCCTGCCCTGAGGAGCCTGCCCTGATATGCTCTTATTCAGGGATCAAATTCAGGACTCCTATTCAGGGTCATCCCGTAGTGTTCTTATACGGGATCTTATTCTTACCAGACTCTAGACCCCAAACCCCAGATCCGTTCTTCCCCATCCACCAATCACTAATCACCAGCCACCAAACACCGCTCTTCACCCGCGAAGCGATACTGGCCTGCGTAAGCAGACTGGCGGTGGGATGTTCTTCCCACAAGAACGTCTCCTGAATAAATGGAGTCCCTATTTTCCTGATTATTTCTGCGTGCTATTTTCGATTTACTACTTACGTCTTTCGTGATACTTGTTATAATTCTCTTGATCGAAAGGGGGATTCTCCTTTGGACAAAGAGAAATGTGTTTACGAAATTATAGATCTCGACTCGTGGAAGAAACTGAGAGTAGCTGCACCTGGAAGGAATGAAAAGTACTGGTTTGTCAATCATTTGGATGAGGAGTGGCTCTTCAAAGTACCTAAAGAGGGTACAACAGAGCATGTTTCGGAGAAACTTGCTGACGAAATTGCAAAGTTAGTTGGAATTGAAGCTTCAGAGACTGAGTTTGCAACGTACAATGGAAGACTCGGCACAGTGAGCAAGAATTTCATTGAAGTCGACAAGGGAGAGAATCTGATAGAAATGCTGGATCTTATTCAGAAGATAGAACCGGGATATGATCCTGAACTAATGAAAGATGTGCGGACTGGAAAAACGTATTCTCTTGAACTCATAATTGATGTGTTACGGGTAGTAGAAGAAGAACTCACTACAGAGGTACTCCTCTATTTGGTCTTTGATGCTTTGATTGGCAACAGCGATAGACATCATGGTAACTGGGGCATAATCTATGGTGCTCAAGGAGAAACAAGGATGGCGCCCTCATACGATCACAGTGCATCACTTGGTTCGAAGACGCGGGAAGAGGACGTTGACAACATCTTGAGTGACAAAAGACGCTTCATGGCAAATGTTGACACGAAGGCAAAGTCTCTATTGGTATTCTCCGGAAAAAGAAAAGTCACACATAGTGAATTGATGGCTCACATAAGAGACAACTTTGCCAGCAGTGACTTAATCAGAACAATACTTGGCATGACAAGTCAGATGAGCAGAGCGAATCTGAATGCTATAATCAATAGAGTACCGGATGAGATTCTTAGCAAAAGGAAGAAAGACTACTTGCTAGAATTGATTATCTCAAAAAGGCGATTGCTTGAGGAAGTGTTTGTATGAGAAGAGCAGTACTATATTACAGAGCAAAACCAGATAAAAAAATTCCCATTGGACTTTTGGTTTTTGATGGGAAACGTTATTCATTCGAATATGATGAAAGTGCTCTGAATAACCTTGAGGCTTCAAGGTTGATCGATATACTACCTTTCAACAGGCAAAACATCACCTACAGTGATAAGCTTTTCCCTTTCTTCTCGAGACGTTTACCAGATAAAAAGCGAAAAGACTACCATGCCATTCTTGACAGATTTGGAATCAGGAATAATGCCGAGCTTGAGCTGCTTCTCGTCAACAACGGCAGGTTACCGACCGACAACTTCGAAATCGCCGAGATCAAATAGCCTTCTGGTAAGCCCTCTGGACATTTCATAATCGCGAAAGAGATTTTCGGCCTTCACTTGCGAGATCAACGAAGTACTGCTATAGGTCTTGAATGATCAAAGAGGTACTCCGGGCAAATGTCAAGTCCATTAGACCATTCAACTGTATCAAAGCTAACACGAGCCGAGCAGAAGACCTTCGGGTCTCGCTCCTCCGCTCTTTCTGAGGAGCAAAAACCCAGATGCCGGATCAGGTCCGGCATGACGGGAATGGACTGTCATCCCGTTGTGTCCACGCGGAGCCTGCCCTGATATGCTCCTATTCAGGGTCATCCCGTAATGTTCTTATACGGGATCTCAGTTCTTGCTCTTTCTGAGGAGCAAAAACCCAGATGCCGGATCAAGTCCGGCATGACGGGAATGGACTGTCATCCCGTTGTGTCCACGCGGAGCCTGCCCTGATGAGCCTGCCCTGATATGCTCTTATTCAGGGATCAAATTCAGGACTCCTATTCAGGGTCATCCCGTAATGGTTCTATACGGGATCTCGCTCTCGCTCTTTCTGAGGAGCAAAAACCCAGATGCCGGATCAGGTCCGGCATGACGGGAATGGACTGTCATCCCGTTGTGTCCACGCGGAGCCTGCCCTGATGAGCCTGTCCTGAGGAGCCTGCCCTGATATGCTCTTATTCAGGGATCAAATTCAGGACTCCTATTCAGGGTCATCCCGTAATGGTTCTATACGGGATCTCCGCTCTTACCAGACTCTAGACCCCAAACCCCATACCCGGTTCTTCGTCTCGCCTTCTCTCTTAATCTCGTGTTTTCGCTCTTCTGACCAAGAACCTGGACGCGGAGCGTCGGAACCAAGAACAAAGCTCCTAGCTCTGGAACGCTCTCCAGCTCTTTCAAAGGACGGGCCCATGCTCTGGGACGATGGACGAGGAACGGCTTTTCAGCTTCTCATGCTCTTCTCGGACGGTGGACGGACAACGGTGAACGTTTCCTGAAAATGGAGTCTGTCCCTATTTTTGGCGCCGTTTGTAGTTAGGCTTTCTGCTATAATACTATCAGTTGCCCATAAGGGGGTGAGCTAGTTGGAAGGTGCCATAAAAAGACTCACACTCACCAATTTCACGGCATTTCGAAAACTTGTTCTGGAATGCTCGCCTGGAATTAACATCTTCATTGGATCCAACGCAACAGGCAAAACGCATATCTTGAAGTGCATTTATGCGGCTTGCGACATTACTCGAACCAAAGAGGATTTTGCAAACAAACTTCTGAGAGTTTTCCTGCCTTATGGGATGAAACTTGGCAGGCTGGTGAGAAGGCAGCAGACAAGCAGTCGCGCATCAATTGTTCTGGAAAACATGAAAGAGAACAAGATTGAGCTTTCCTTTTCTAACCACGTCAAAATCGCTTCGTCGGCTAATGTGAAGGGGCAGGAAAAGTGGTTAAAGACGCCCGTTGAATGTGCATACATCCCGGTGAAAGAGATGCTTGCGCACGCACCCGGTTTTAGATCACTGTATAACAGTAGAGAGATTCATTTCGAAGAAATCTATCCTGATATTATCGACAGAGCTTACAAACCTATTTTGCGAGGGCGCGTCGATCAAGATCGACAGCAGATTCTGACTTTGCTTCAGGACTGTATGGATGGAAGAGTGACGGTGAAGGATGAAGAGTTCTTCCTGAAGAACACACAAGGAAACCTAGAGTTCTCTCTGCTTGCTGAAGGCTTGAGAAAGTTAGCGCTTCTGTGGCTCTTAATCCAGAACGGTACTTTGCTCGAAGGCTCCATCCTCTTCTGGGATGAACCAGAGAGCAACTTGAATCCAGAAATGATAGCTTCAGTTGTGGGAATTTTGCTGAGACTCCAAAGACTAGGAGTTCAAATATTTCTTGCTACGCATGACTATGTAGTACTGAAACAGTTCGATCTTCAAGCCGAAGAGGAAGACAGGATCAGATACCATTCCTTGAAGAGAAAAGAGACTAAAGAGATAGTTTGCGAGAGTGAAGATAGTTGTCAAATACCCCACGGTTAAAGCCGGGGGCTTGTAAAAGCCCTATTTGACTAGCCTGAGTGCTTCGAGCACTACGTTATCGGCAAATGTATAGGC
>LVBU01000453.1 GCA_001603185.1 Thermotogales bacterium Thermo_02
CTACTATCTCCAGGCAAGTACTGAATAAGGGGTTTAATATATCCTTAGACCCTTGATAGTTATCAGTTATCGACTTTTCTGGAAGGTTTATAAGAGTTCTCCGGGTACTCCAAGTCCACAAACACCAGCAGGAACTCATTGACTACTTCGGGATCGAATTGTGTCCCGGCACAACGCTTAAGTTCTTCAAGAGCCTCCCCGTGGTTTCTGGCACGACTGTAAGGTCTTTCGTTTGTCATCGCATCGTAAGCATCGACAACCGCAAGTATTCTGCACTCGATGGGAATCTCTTCTCTCTGAAGACCCAGGGGGTAGCCTTTTCCATCCCATCTTTCGTGATGCCTGAGAATCAAATCGGCAACCGAAGAGAGATCGGGAGATGAGACGGCTATTCTGTAACCTTTCTCGGGATGAAGTTTCATTATCTCCCACTCATCTTCAGATAGTTTTGCGGGCTTAAACAGTATCTTGTCCGGGATTCCGACCTTTCCGAGATCGTGGACCTGCGCAAAGAGAGCAAGATCCACAAGTTGACGTGGGCTGAGCCCGATTCTATTTCCGAGCTTCATACAGAGGTCCTGGAGTCTTGCGGCATGTCCGCTAGCTATCTGGTCTTTTTCTGCTAGAGTAACCAATAGTGTATTGACCATCTGGCTTCTAACACTCGAACTCCTATATAACTTGTCCCGGTACATAAGGTCATCGGCAAACTTCAGTGTCTCAATCAGAGGCTCTTGCGGACCGTTACTCGTCGCTACTCCTAGCGAAACACTTAGAAGCGGTCCTTCACCGGAAAGGTTGTAGCTATTCACCGCATCTCTTATTCTGACGATTATCTTCTCGGCAATTTCTGTCGCAGCGATGGGAAGGATCGCGGCGAATTCATCCCCTCCGAATCTCGCTATAACATCTGTCTTCCGCATACTGGACTTCAGCACTGCAGCGAATGTCCGTAGAATGTCGTCCCCCTTTGAGTGTCCCATCGTATCGTTTATCAGTTTGAGACCGTCCACATCGGCAGATATTATTGAGATTGGATAGAACCTTGAATCCTCAAGTCTCTTCAGTTCTTCCTCGAAGAAGACTCTATTATATAGGTCTGTAAGCCTATCGTGAAGGGACATGTAGGCCATCTCTCTCTCAGTATCTATACGAGATATTGCTTCGTTTGCGTGGGACATAAGCAATTCGGCTAAGCGTATCTCGCTTTCCCCGAACTTTCCCTTCTCTACCGACATAGCCTGAAAGACTCCGACACTGCCTACGGGAACACTGAGACCTCCATGATATATGTCGTTCGACTTGAAGGCGCTTTCATCGTTCTGAATATCCTGGATTACATACGATTCTCTCTCCCTGTAGGTCTTTCCAACTATTCCCACATTCAGAGGCATAAGCAAAGGATCTTCTGGCGCAAGATTTGCAGACGCTTTGATTACGAACTGATCACCCTCGACTACTGAAACAAAACAGATGTCAAAATCGAGAATTTCCTTAGCCGCATCGATTATCAAATCAAAGACCTCTTGCCCGTCGCTACACCTTTCCATCTTCAGAGCCGTTCCGTGCAGACTCTCAATTCTGTATTTGTCGCGTTCAAGTTTCGCCCTGGCTTTTCTCCGCTCGGATATATCTCGCGCGAAACTGAACTCGTACTCTTGTCCTTCGAAGGTAAGGTAGTTTCTATTCACCTCGACCGGAAAGACCGTTCCTCCCTTTGTCCGGTGATAGGTCTCTATAATTTCCTGTCCCTTTTCTTTCAGGTTCTTCCAGTAGTACTCTCTCTGTTTTGCCTCGTCGGTAGGATCTACGTCTTCTACGCGCATCCTGAGTAGCTCTTCCCGTGAATAACCAAGGGTCTCACAGGCAACCCTGTTAACATAGAGTATTTCACCCCGCGGTGCTATCCAGAAGACCTCTTCATTCGCGTTATCTAGAGCAAACTGAATCAGGCGAATCTCTCTTTCTGCTTTTTTTCTATCAGTTATGTCTTCGGCAGAGCAGATTATCGCTTCCACTTTATTGCCTCTTCCCAGGATCGGGGTCTTCGTTACAGAAACTATTCTCATTTCATTCTCAGAGTTCTTTGAACTCTGCTCGAATGTCTTCGTTTTCTTCGAATCGAATATCTCTTCGTTGCCGTTTATACATTCCAGCAGATCGTTACCGGCGAGAATATCGCTTATCTTATGATTCTCTATCTGATCTCTCGGTCTGCCGAAGAACTCTGCAAAGGCACGATTCACTCTTCCGAATGTTCTGCTGTCTTTGAAATACCAGACCATCGTTGAGATGTTTTCCAGCAGAAGCTCCTGCTCCTTGCTGTTAATCTCATTAACCTTTCTCCCCGTGGAAAGCTGTATCAGAAGCACGATTGCATAAGAGATAAGGAATCCTATTGCAATTGTGAGATAATTCCAGAAATTCCATCTTCTGTGCAGTCTTATTCTCAAGTCACCGAAGACCGGCGTTCCAGGAGAAACAGCAATAGAGTATTTCTCATCGGTTAGTAATCTCACAATCGACGCCAGTTCTATTTTTATTGCCACATAGGCGTTTTGAAGTCTGGTCTCTCCTCTGCTGTCTTCTATAGCGATCGAGACTATGATACCGTCTCCAGAAGATAAGGCTTTGAAGGCTCCAGCTTCGGGAACTCCCAGACCGGCCATATATTCAAAATCATCACCAGAGCGGCCGATGATAATCTCTTCCTTCACGATTCTTGCTCCAGATATATAAGAATTGTGAAAGACGAGATGATCAAGAAAGTATGAAAGGAATTCCTGGTCCACCTCTTCCACTGCTTCTTTCATTCTGTCCCAGCAAAAGTAACCGTAGAAGACTGTTCTTACGTTCTCTTCCGCGATAATACTTACGGAATTAGAA
>LVBU01000454.1 GCA_001603185.1 Thermotogales bacterium Thermo_02
GAATGGGAATGCTCATGGTAGCCACCGGAGTATATGATATGGTACTGGTCGGCGGTGTTGAAAAGATGACTCACAGAGAAACGGAAGTGGTGACATCGGCACTGGCAAGTGCGGCCGATAGCGAATTCGAGACTTCTCTGGGAGCCACTTTTCCATCTTTGTTCGCGATGATAGCCAATCGCTATATGCACGAGTTCAAGACCCCGAGAGAGCACATGGCTATGGTAGCCGTTCAGAATCACGATAACGCGCTTCTCAATCCCGATGCACAGATGCACAAGAAGATAACCGTTGAAAAGGCTATGTCGGGATTCCCGGTAGCATCTCCTTTCACTTTGTACGACTGCTCTCTAATAACCGACGGCGCCGTATTCATGGTTCTGACGACTGCCGATATAGCCAAAGCTCTTAAGCCTCAAAGGTTATTAATAGAGGTTATCGGTTCGGGACACTCGGGCGACTCCATTCAGCTGGCGCTCAAGAAGACACTCACTACATTTCCTGCGACTATTGAGGCAGTAGAAGAAGCATACGAGATGTCAGGGACTACACCAGAAGATATCGATTTTGCCGAAGTTCATGACTGTTTCACAATCACCCAGATTATCAATACCGAGGATCTGGGCTTCTTCCCAAAAGGCACGGGCGGATACGCAGTTGAAAACGGTGAAACCTCTCTAAAAGGCGGAAAACCGGTAAATCCGAGCGGCGGACTCAAGGCGAAAGGCCATCCAATTGGAGCGACCGGTCTGAGCCAGCTTTACGAAGTGGTCCTTCAACTCAGAGGAGAGGCAGGAGAAAGGCAACTGGCAAAGGCAGATATAGGCCTGGCACACAACATCGGTGGAACCGCTGCAAGCTGCGCAGTTCACATTCTCAGGAGGCAGTAGCGATGATTGAGGGAAGAATATACACATACTCAATAATTAACGTTCCAACCGCCGAGTTTTCAGGCAAGACACCGTATGCTGTTCTGGTGGTTGAGCTGGAAGACGGACAGAGAATGCTCTCAAGACTTGAGAATTTCACTTCAGAAATGAAACTGGAAATCGGTATGAAGGTAGTCGAATCGGGAAGAGACGACTCCGGAAACCTGCTATTCAGCGTTGTTTGATTTTCAAGCAGTATATGGGGGGCGAAAGCCCCCTTTTTTGAGGTGTCCTAGAGCTCATGGCTGTTGATTATCACTTCCCATTCTCCTGGAAGGGGGTGGTTCAGAGGTCTGTGCAATCAGGATTTCCTTCCCGAGAACGTCGCTAATACTTCGAGAACGGGTAGAGGTTGGCAGTCTTGCTGAAGGGGCAGTTCTTTATACAGAGACCGCAATCCGTACCGGCCTTCATCCAGTACGAGTAACACCTTTCCTGATCGATTATCCATCTTCTTGTGCCTTCGAACTCCTCTTTTCTATCAGCAGGAATCGCTGATCCGGGACAGCCGCTTGCACACTTGCCGCAGTCGTTGCAGAATTCTTCGAGATCGAGATCGAGCTTTGAGTCTGTTTCCAGGGGCAGGTCTGTTGTTACAAGCCCGAGTTTTATTCTTGGACCGAATTCTGCCGAGATTATCAGCCCATGTCTTCCGAAAACGCCCAACCCTGCCGCTTCCGCAACTAGCGGAAGAATACAGAGATAGTTGCCATCCATGTGATTTCTCGCCTTATATCCAAGGTTCCTTATGAAATACGATAGCTGCATGCCGATTATGGCGGCTTCTATGTACTTCCTCGAGCTCTCAACAATCTCCGGACTTTTCGGAGAGCTGTCTATCATTTCTCTATCCATCTGAACCGCGAAGACGACTCCATATGGTTGGAACTCTGCTATTCTATCACCATAGTATTTGGGGATCCTGCCCCGAACACTGTAATAGAAGTCCGGGCTCATAGAAGCAACACCAACGACATCCGCTCCGACGTCCATTGCGAGATTCTTGAGAAGCAGAGTCGCTTCGCGACTTTCCAGAAGAATTCTTCTATCTCTTATTGCTCTTTCACTGAATAGCTTGATGTCCGCAAGAAACTGAAAATTCGCGGCCGCAATCCCGGATAGAAAGGGATCATAAAAGAGAGAAGCTGGTGAGCAAAGCCCGTTGCTGCTTCGAAGACGATCATCGAGTTCCTGTTTCTCAGGGTGTCTTCGATAGTATTCTTCGTATTGTGGAGACCCTTTTTCATAGGCCATCCTGGAGAACATCGCGTCTCTCTCGTCGTATCTTCCCATGATCATCTCCAGATAATCCCGAATCTATATCAGTTCCCTATACCGGCAGATCCCGCACAAAGAAATGATGTTGTTCGTGACAGTAATCCTTACGGCAATTGAGTTTTCGGTTTCGATAAGATGCGTCGGTTTTGATTATATCATTTGCGGTATTACGGTCCGCTCAAGACACTTTCATAAAGCGACAATGGCTGTGGTCTATACACTCTGTCCTTTACCATAATACTCTTCACAGTCGCTGACTCAGTAGAATCGCTGAGTTATCGCAGCATTGTCAGACGACCGCGTAGCAGTATAATAGTAACCCAACCCGTTGTGAAAGGGCTTAATGCCCAGGATCAACCAAATCAGGGAGAAAGGGAGTGGAAAGATGTCCCAGAAGAGAAAGGCACTTATCCTTGTTCTCGTTATTGTTATGGCGATCTCTACGCTGGTCTTCTCCAGCGCCGGCAGGACCGACCACACACTCGTTATTATGGGTACCACGGATATCCACCAGTACATCATGCCTTACGACTACATGGGCGATCGACCAAGTCCAAACATCGGGCTGTCGAAGATTTTCACCCTTGTGGAGCAGGTACGCAGCGATTTCCCAAACACCCTACTGTTCGATACCGGGGACCTTATTCAGGGAAGTCTAGTGGGCGACTTCGAAGCCGACGTAAAACCGCTACAGGGCTTCGATTTTCAGACGATCATACGTGCTTACAACTTCATGGGTTACGATGCAGTTACTGTAGGCAATCACGAAACTACGGACTTCGGTCTCGAATTCTTCGACAGGGCAAGAAGAAACTCTGTATTCCCCTGGATCTCGGCTAATATAAGACTGGCCGATGATCCCAAAGCGTTCTTTGTAGAGCCTTATGTGATTCTTCAGAGACAGATTGACGGAATACCTATCAAAGTGGGAGTGATCGGATTTACTCCTCCACAGATTATGAACTGGGGGAGACGACATCTCGAAGGCAAGGTATTCACTCAGGGGATTCTTGAACAGGCAGAGATCTATATACCATTGTTAAAAGATCAAACAGACATTATTGTGGCGGTAACCCATACCGGAATATCTACCAATCCGGTAGATAGCTACGATGCTCAGGAGAACGCGGCGTATTATCTCTCTCAAATAGAGGGAATAGACGCCCTACTGCTTGGTCATCAGCACTCGAAGTTCCCTGGTGACTTTGCTAACGTTCCGGGTATAGATAACGAACTGGGTCTTCTCCACGGTGTTCCGGCCGTTCTTCCAGGTTCCTGGGGCTCCTTCCTTGGAGCTATCTATCTAGATCTCTCCTACGACTGGGAAACTGGCAAGTGGGAAGTTAATAACGGTTACTCTGAGCTTATACCCGTCACAGCCGAAGTTGAGTCTCATCCGCTTATAGAAGCTATAGTCTCCCAGAAGCATCAGCAGACGATAGAGTATGTCAGAACTCCTATAGGCTGGACCGATACCGAGATCACTTCCTACTTCTCTAGAATAATGGACAACCCCGTAACACAGATAGTCAATGAAGCCCAGATCTGGTGGGCAGAGAGAGAGTTTGCCGGTTCAGAGTATGAGTGGCTGCCAGTACTGAGCGCAGCGGCTCCTTTCATCGCGGGCAGACAGGGACCGGGCTACTTCACCCACGTTCTCGGCGACATATCGATTGGTTCAATTACGGATATTTACATCTATCCAAACACTATCTACGTCTCGAAACTCAACGGGGATCAGATTAAGGACTGGCTTGAGGTCGCTGCGAGTAATTTCAATACTATAGATCCGGCTTCAGACAAACCACAGCATATCGTCAATTACGACTTCAGGGAGTATAACTTCGACGTAATAGAGGGAATTGAATACATTTACGACATAACAAAGCCCGCCGGACACCGTCTCGTTTCGGCGACCTTTGAAGGCGAGCCGCTTGACGCGAGTATGGAATTCCTCGTAGTAACAAACAATTATCGTGGCAGTGGCGGAGGAAACTTCCCTCACGTAGCAAACAACGTCATACTTCAAACCACCGAGATAAACCGCGAAGCCATCATAAAGTACATTCAGAGTATGGGTTCTGTTGACCCCGCTCCAACATACAACTGGCATATCCTTCCGGTGGAAACGGCCGCTCCATTGCTTCACAGGTCTTCTCCCAATGGAGAGGGATATATCGAACGAAGCGGAATACGGGGACTGGAGCTTGTCGGTGTCGATGATGCAGGGTGGGGAATCTATAGCGTAGATCTCTTTGAACTGGCCGAATACATTGAGGAAACAGCTTTGCTGGAGGTCAACTGATTCTTGTTATCGGAAAAGGCCCCTTTCAGGGGCCTTTTCTATATATGCCTGATTCAGGTATGCAAAGTCACTTCTTTATCTTTGACATTATTGAGGCAATGAGTTCGGCTTTTCCTCTCGAATAGGCTTCTCGATTGCTTCGGTGCTCTTTTGAAAGACTCTTCTTCAAGGCAGAGTATTGCTCAACAGCTCCAGGATCTTCTCTTAGGTAATCGCGAAAGAGCAAGTGTTCAATCCAGAAAGGTCCCCCGAAAACGACCATGTGAATATGAAAATCAATCTCTCCACCAACCCGCTCAAAGTATCTTCGGTCGGGAATCATCGCCTCATATTCTCGGATGTAGGTATAGCCGAGTTCCTGAATGGAAACGACCAGAGAGTTGGTGTGATCTAGCGAGTCTGCTCCAACCATAATATCTATAACCGGTTTTGCCGAGAGGCCGGGAACGGCAGTGCTTCCGATGTGTTCAATTGTGACATTCGGATCGGAAAGCCCCTTTTTTAGGCGATCGGCTTCCTCTTTGAAGAACTCAGGCCATCTAGCGCAATACTCCATGACGATTACTGGCTTGCCTCTCATAACTCTCCTCCAGACGCTTGCTAGCCGACAAGTGATAGTCCAGGATTGCTTGAAGATCGAGCAGATTTATTATACTTCACAAATGCTATACTTTT
>LVBU01000455.1 GCA_001603185.1 Thermotogales bacterium Thermo_02
GTACTCACCACTTCTTTATACAATTATTAAAAAAATATCACCCGATAAAGAAACCGCAGAACAAATTCTTACTGATGTATTTGTAATTATTTGGCGGAAGGCAGGAAGTCCCGAATTCAAAACTGAAAATGTTTTTACATGGCTTGTAACTTTAGCGCGCAACAAAGCTGTTGATTCTTTAAGAAGAGGACGATCCGCAAAAGATATCACAAAAATTTACGACGACAATTACGAAAATTATTTTATACTCCCCACGTTCCCGCAAGATATCGATAATCTTGATTACGGAACGGCTTTCAGTCTGCAGCCCAAAATTGAAAAAGCATTGTCACGTTTAACCGATACTCAAAAATATGTATTACATCTTGCATATTATGAGGGTTATACGATTGATGAAATTGCAGATAAGCTTAACGTCCCGCTAGAAACAGTCCGTAACAAAGTAATGACTGCCCTTTATAGTTTACGCGATCACTTGGTAAAGGAAGGATAACAATGGCAAACAATCCAATACAAGAAATGATTGCTGCATTTGCCGTTGGTTGTATGGATAAAGAGAATTTTATTCAATTCAAGGATTATTTGCAGGAAGGTGGTGAGCTGCCAAAAGGTGAACTCGGAGAACTTCAAAATATTGTTTCGATGATCCCAATTATACTTGATCTCGAGACTCCCGATCCTTCGTTAAAAGACAATGTTGCTAAAAGATTGATTAACATGAAGGATGAGATCAAGACAAAGATACGCGAGGATCGTAAAAAAACTTTTGCTGCAACAGCAACAAAATCATCAACTTTTGTTTTATCGAAAACAAAAGCAAATAAAATTACAACTCCGCATGCCGAGCCCGAATTGACAAGCGAGCATAAATTCCTTGACACTTTTCATTCTACTGCAAAAATTGAATTGCCGAACGAGTTGACAAAAAGTGTAGCGCACGAATTGCGGAATTCCAAAATTGAAAGCGAGCAGCCGCAATCTTTATTCACGCCGGGAATATCTACGCGCGGCTCGGATGCTCCGAATCAATCGAACGAAAAATTTTCGAACAGCCTGGTCGGCTGGGTTTCGTTGATGTTATCGATAATTTTATTCTGCATTGTCGGCTACTTAACTTATAATTCTGTTTCATCATTGAATAAAAAAGTTGAAGAACTAGAGAGCAAGATTACATCTTTAAGAAGCGAGCTCGCTTCATCAACAAATTTTGTGAACAATTACATTTCCGTCATAGAGTTTTTTAATTACAAAGATGTTACAGTGGTAAATTTAAATGCTACCGCCGCGGGCGATAAAGCAACTGCCCGTGTATTTTTGGCTTACGATGAGAAAGAAGGACTTGTTCAATTTAAAAACGTGAAACCGCTTCAGCCGAATCAAGGATATCAGCTTTGGCTAATAAGTAAAGGCCAAGCGTATTCTATGGGAGTTTACAATCCGAATGGCGGTGAGTATTTGCGAATAACATCTTTTCCATTTATACCGAAAGAATTAATTCAAGAAATTCGGGTAACAATAGAATCCAACACCGGCTCGCCAACTCCCTCCGTACAAAATTATTTATCCGGCAGTATGAAGTAAAAGTATTTTCATTTTTTCCTTGTCAGGAAAACACTCAATCCAAAAAGAATTAAAATCACCGGCCAGAAATTATCTACTGTGTTCGCGATTTTATTAGCTGTTTGCAAAATCCCGAATTGCTTGAAAATATTTGTCGAGGCGTATCCGAGTGTCATTAATAGAATTGCGG
>LVBU01000456.1 GCA_001603185.1 Thermotogales bacterium Thermo_02
ATGATATACTTATCAATCCGACAGGAGACACTTATGGATCTCTTAAATGAGGAATTCAGAGAGAGCATAATCCGTAACTCTCTAGAACTGCTTCACGATCAGTGGATTAAGCTGGGAGTTTCGTTTGAAGCCGAAAGACGTTTTGATATCTTCAGCGATCCTGAAGCTGCAATCGTATTCTCCGGCTACTTTGAGCGTTATGATTCCGATATATACAGAGTTTGCAGAGTATGGCCAGGCGCAAACTGCGAACATCTTAACATGGCAAGACTAAAGCGCATGAAGCCAAAAGGTATAAGATTTCCCGCTTCTCTTGGGCTGGAGAGCACTCCGAAATCTATGCCTTATACAAGCAGTAAGTATATCGGTACTATTGATATGGAGGCTGGCGAGAATCTTCTTCCGAGGCTGAGATTGATCTTTGGTTGTACAACAAAGGCTGAGGTTCTCTTTCATCTTCTTACCAGCGGTGAAGCCAATTCATATCAAATCGCCAGAAAACGTTTCTTGAATCAGAAAGCTGTCCACACCGAACTTGATAAGCTCTCTAGAGCTGGTGTTTTAAGGGAAAGAAGAAATGGAAGAGAAAGGCTATTCAGAGTTAATCAGAGTTTTCTCTTTCTCCATTCCGATAAGAGAGAGGAGCTGTCGGTTGCCTGGTTTCTAACAGCGATTGTATTTATACTCGAAAGGTGTCTGAACGATGAGCTTATAAACTACAGACGACTCGTAAACGCATCATTTGATAATAATCGTAGGACTATCTGTGATTATTTCATGAATTCAGGTGTGCTTATAAACGAATTTGAAACTGAATCACCTCAAGACTTCTACGATACGATCCGGGAGAAATACCGATCATTTGTAGAAAGTCTAAGACACAATCACAGTAAAAAGGATATGGATATTTGAGGACTACTCTTGGAGGTACTTCTTCAATCTCATATAATAACCTTTGGGTTTATCCGGTAGACAGTCTGCTTTATCTTTAGAATCGCTTAGTCCATACAAGTCATACCTCTCGACCGTAACGAATCCTAGAGGGTGACTGATTGCTTTTTCAGGACACTTCATAATACAACCCATGCACATTACGCATTTCCAGCCGAAGGTTGTCTCTCCGGAATCACGAATCGAGATATTGGAAACAGGACATTCGCTTACACAGATACCGCATTTTGTACACTTCTCTTCATCTACTCTATATGCTCTTCCGAATATCCCATCACCGATGTTCTTGCCCTTCATAGGAACACTTATGATATTTGCCAAAAGTGGGGGTCGAAGCCTCCGTTTTTTCTCGCCAAGATAAGCTTCCGCAATTTCCACAACTCGATCTTCAGCCTTACGAAAGAGTCTTGACGCCACGCAATCTGATACCCTGGAGAAAACATTAGGCGGCATCACCACGAAGTCTTCTCGGATCACATCAAAACCCTTTCTCTTAAGCTTTCTTGCGAAATTCTCCGCTGCCGTGAAATTGTAGGAAGTACTGTCTCCCGGACAAATAAGAATTCCGGCCCTCAATCCAGATTCAGATTGCAGTCTTCTCGCAAGACTGTACATAATCGAAGGAGCATCAAAGGCATAGACGGGATAGGCAAATATGACCAGATCCACTTCCTCAGAAAAAACAATGTCTCCTGTGAGCTTAGAATTGATCCTGGTAGTACTCACCTTCTCGATACCTTTTTCGCCAAAGACTCTACATAGTGACCGGGCAACAAATTCAGTGTTTCCCGAACCGGAGAAATACATAATCTCGATATTTTTCATAAAGAACTCACCCCACTTCAATTATAC
>LVBU01000457.1 GCA_001603185.1 Thermotogales bacterium Thermo_02
ATATTACATAAAAGGCATACTGTCAACCGGTATCTGAAATGTCTCGTTTTCTATAGAGACTCAAAGCGAGACTCTTCAGAGAAAAAACACTTCGCATCTGTGGGGTAAACACCCTGATGTCTATCAACAGAAAGCCTCAATTGGCATATAATTGCATTGTAAAAAACCGTTCTCTTGGATTCGTTAGTAATACTGAAGTTTTCGATCGAGGGTGTTCAAGACATGAGAGATATTAAAGATTATTTGCTGTATGTGTATTCGGTAGCGTACGGGCCGATGGTTTTTCTCGCACCGCTTTCCGCAAAAGGAATAGCAGCTCTTCCGCTCGTCATTTTGTCGGCATTCTTTGGATTCAGAAGAATGCTCCTCTTCACGACATACGGAGCCGGCGTTGTTCTGGCTTATAACCTGTTCTATCCAGACGTCTTCAGTTTGGATTTTGTCTTCTTGGGCATTGCGGCCTATTATGCAATTGGAATCGGCGTATCACTTGTTATACGGAGAATTCGAAAGACTGGCGCCTCCCTCAAAAAGGAAAGGGATTTCGTCGATCTCCTGCTGAAAACTGTTGCCAATGCAGTAATAGTTCTCGACGAGGATGGCAAGACAATAAGATTTAACCATATGAGCGAAAATATAAGTGGCTATTCGGCCGATGAGATTCTGGGAAAGAGTCCGATAGAGCTGCTCGTACCGGAAGAAGACAGGCAATCAACCACCGATTTCTTCAACTCGATCAAAGAACAAGAATTCCGCCGCGATTACGAGAGCCGCTGGAAATCGAAGAGTGGAGAGACAAGGTTATTGAACTGGCAGGTGAACTGGTTCAGAGATCCGGAAAGTGGTAGAAGATATCTGATAAGCTCGGGAACGGATATAACCGAGAAGCGTGAGCGTGAAAGCTATATCGAGTATGTAACCTTCAATGACACGCTTACAGGTTGCTATAACAGAGCATTTCTTGAGGCTGAGATCAGAAGACTCGACGTAAGACGCAACTTGCCGATCAGTATAGTATTTGCCGACGTTAATGGCCTGAAGTTGATAAATGATGCTTTTGGTCATTCAAAAGGAGACGAACTGCTCAAGATATTGAGTGAGATCCTCAGGAGAAGTTGTCGGAGCGAAGAGATAATCGCACGATATGGCGGAGACGAATTTGTGATCCTTCTTCCGGAAACGAAAGAGCAGAAGGCTTGGGAGATCGTCCAGAGAGCACTTGATCTCTGCAACCTTTACAAGGACTTCGTCATCCCCTTGAGTATGTCCTTTGGAGTTGCGACCAAGACTTCACAGTCTCAGAATATTCTGGCGGTGATCTCGGATGCAGAACGCAAGATGTATGAATCCAAGCTTGCAAGAAGTATAGATTTCAGAAAGGCAATAGTCCCATTGTTGAAGCTCGAATTGAACAGAAGGGTCAGCGACCTTGATCAGAAGATAAATACTCAACTTGAAATGGCCGATTCTTTTTCCCGGTGGTTATCACTTGACACGATTAACAGAAGCAATCTCAACCTCCTTGTAGAACTGCAAGACATCGGTTTCGTTTCGCTGCCGGTCGACACAAAGCTTATGCTTTCCGAGACCTGTGAAGAACTCCATGGCAGCCATGTTGAATCCGGTTACAGAATTGCCAGGAATATAGACGGTTTGCTCCAGATTTCCGATGATATTCTCTACCATCATGAACGCTGGGATGGATTGGGCTTTCCCTTTCATCTGAAAGCAGACCACATTCCCTACTTGAGTAGGACAGTATCTGTGCTCAATCTCTGGTATTGTTCCAGATTTGCAAAAAAGATGGACCTTGAAGACTCGATAGCGAGTCTCGCTAGAGAAGCCGGGAAGTCGCTGGATCCGCTTATAGTAAGTAGTTTCCAGCAGTATTTGACTGGCGGCAGGTAGAGCATTATTAGCACTCAGACTATTACAACGTGACGTATTATTCAGTACTATTGCATCCATTGTCGCTGATTTCTATGCGATTCTTTCCATTTGCTTTGGCGACGTAGAGTCTCGAATCGATCTTCCGGATGAGATTGTGCACATCTTCGCCTTCCCATAGGCCGACACCGGCGCTCAACGTTACCGTTGGAGTGACTTCGGCGGCTACCCTTTCCTTCAACCTTCTTGCAGTGTGAACCGCCTCTTCGAGGTCTGTAGAGGGAAGAAGAACAAGAAACTCCTCTCCGCCATATCGGAAGACATAGTCTACCTTTCTCAAGGACTTTCTGAAAGTAATAGCGACCTGTCTCAAGACATTGTCTCCTGTCTGATGGCCATGAGTATCGTTGACTTTCTTGAAGTCATCGAGATCTATCATGATCAATGACAGAGGAGTTCTGTAGCGTCGAGTTCTCTCAATTTCTATTCTTAACAGCGGATACATCCTTTGCTGATTCAGACAGCCCGTAAGCGGGTCTCTTTCAGCGCGAAGTTTCAAAGCCGCATTGGCCTTTTCCAGCTTCTTCCTTACCTTGTCCAGTTCAGTATATTGCTTCTCGATCACTAGTCTTGCCTCTTCAAGCTCACGATTCTTGCTGCTCAGCAGTTCGATTTCGTGCATTTTCTGCTTTAGCCTGAAGGACGATTCCAGTTCGGCCATTCTTGAGGAACTAGATTCTTTGTAAAGGGATTCCTCAATAGTCGCGAGCTCTTTATAGTCTTCAATGGCCGACCTCAAGTCTCCAAGCTTTTCATACATCTCGGCCCGTTCTCTAATTGCCGACTTGATATCGGCAATTCTTCCCGTCTCTTTGCAGTAGTCTATGAATGAAGTGAGAAGCTCAATGGCTCTTTCGAACTCGCTTCTGTCTCTATGGTAACGCGAAAGAAGCTTGTCAAGAGTCACTAAGATAAATCTGTCACCAATCTCCTTAGCTATGACTCTTGAGTTGCTTATTGCTTCAAGAGCTTCGTCATACCTTCTCATAGTGAGTAGAGTGTCCGCAAGATTGTCATAACTGTGGCAAAGTTCCTCTTTCTTGTTCAGTGATCGTTTCAGCTGTATCGACTCTTCCAGACATTCGACCGCCTCGCGATATCTACCCAGCCTTTTGAGTGGTATCGATTTGTTGTTCAGAAAGCTGGCGACTGCAGGATCATCTCCTTTGAATCTCGCGTATTCGAGAACCTTGTCATTGTACTCTATGCTCTTCTCGAAACGTTCCATGTAGATATAGACAGCCGCGGTATTGGCAATAACATCGTTGACGTCGTCCACCAATCCCAGCTCCCCGTACAGGTCTATAGCTTTCACCGAGTATTCTATCGAACTATCGTAATCGCCGATGAGACAGGTATATTTCACCATGTTACTCACTACATTGGCCAGCTCACGACAGCAGACTCCTTCCAGCTTTGGAAGCTCTTCTCGCACCGTCTGGGCAGCCAGAGTTAGTTTGCCCTCTCTGAACATTAGAGCTGTAAGCTTATTCAGTAGATCTAGCTTTGCTCTGGGTTCTTCGGATACCATTTCAAAATATGCCTTTGTTAGTTCTTCTACAGTCTCTCTCTTCTCAGTCATCTTCATCCCCGGCCGTTTTGTCTCGAGTTTTCTTACCAGCTTCTGCTCGAAACACCTGAAAGAACCTCGAACGATATTTGGAATTCAGAACGCATACCTCTACAACAACCTATAACCGTCTTTTTCTGCAAAGCGTGCAAACTCATATCAATTATGACATGATACGGTCTGTTCAACACCCTGTAGTTGCTCTACTTCATATAAGGAGTTGTAACAGCAGCTCATGCATATTGAATAGCATCAGCCTCGCCCGTGTAAATGGAAAAGACTATGGAAGGCTATATGGAATTGGATACCTATGAGTTACAATCATTGCATAGACGTCTCTTCAAAAAGATCTCGCCGTTTTCTTCTCATCGTTTCAGTTATTTTCCTTTTTTAGGGGAGGTGCTCGTATATGATGAAAAAGAGGTATTTGATCCTGATTCTCTTTCCTTTGCTGCTTGTAGTTACTGGCTGTCCGCCGTTGAATAAGCTCCCGGTCTGGACATTGATACCAGATCTTGTAAGGAATATCGGACAGGCTGTGAATTTCAATCTTCTCACTTACTGTACCGATCCAGATGGAGACCCCCTGACTTTCAGCATTGTCAGCGGGCCGGGGACTATAGTCGGGAGCAATTACACCTGGACTGTTGCGGGCCCGATAGGGCCGAGGGTAATAACCGTAAGAGCTTCTGATGGAAAGGGCCACTCCGAAACGAGCTTCACTATCACTGTCAAAGGACCACCAAACGTTCCTTCTAATCCTTCACCCGCAAACAACGCGATCAACCAGAACTATCCGAACGTTACTCTCTCCTGGACGGGAGGGGACCCCGACGGCGATGCCGTGACTTACGACCTCTATTTCGGTACCGCCTCTAATCCGCCTCTTCATTCAACCAACCTCACTTCGACAAGCTTTGTGAAAGGCAGCTTGCAAAGCTACACGAAGTATTACTGGAAGATTGTGGCGAAAGACGGCGTGAGCACAACTACCGGCCCGATATGGAACTTCACAACGAGAGCTTATCAGATAGTCAACGATAACTTCGAGACGAGGCCACTTGGACAACTTGCAGCTTCCACCCTTCCGTGGGGAACATATGATAATTCCTCGTCCTCTTACGGCGCAATCACCAATTTCGGTTACGGTGGGAGCAAGGGGCTCACTTTTTATGATCCCACGATTGATGGTTTTGCAAGGGTCTTGCGTACGGGGTTGAGTCCTGCTAGAGTCGGAGTGATCAAATTCGACTTCAGGGTCTCATCGAACGGAGTTGCCGGAGTAGGAGATCGAATCCGCTGGGCTCCTTACGTCTTTACAGGTGACTGGGGAAGTGGCTTCGGTCTTTACACCTACAACTATCAGACAGGAATCTATACCAAGCTGATAAGCCTGACTGCGGGAAACTGGTACACGGTCGTTATGGAATTCAACTTCAACGCCCCACACAGAAGAGTCGACGTCTATGTTGACAATGTCCTCAGGGGATCGGTGAGTTATTCAGTTTCTTTCGATTTTACACAATTCGAGTTCATAGTATACTCGGACAAAACATGTGGCTACGTCGATTTCGATAACGTGCTAATAGGTATTTTGCAGCCGGGGTACACGACCTCGGAGATCGCTCCTCTGTCCGCCGAGATGATCTCAACCGATACTCCCTGATACTTCTTTGAAATCCAAAATACAACAGGCAGCCTTCGCTGCCTGTTGTTCTATGAGTCTATTCAGGATCTCCAGAGAATCAGTGGTGATATTGGCATCGCGGTCCTTGTTCCATCAAATTCCAAGTTCGCTCTTTATCTGCTTGAGTTCCTCATCGACAGAGAATGTGCTCTTTGAGGCGTATTTCTCTTCCAGTGCCTTCGCTTTGTCTATCGGTTCTGCATTGAGTTCTCCCATAGCTGTCGCTTCGTCAAGCATCTTCTGCGCCTTCTCTTCCATTCTGTTGAAGGCGTCTATTGCGCCCTGAGTCTTTCCAGTGTTTGAGACCATTTCGTTCATGGTCTTCTGTGTCTTGGCAACTGCGAGTTTGGCTTTGATCATCTCGCGACGACCTTTCAGGGTTTCGATGTCTTCTACGAGCTTATCGTGCATTTGACGCATCTTCAGAGCATTTTCGTGAGCGGCAGCGTACGCAGTCATGTATCCGGCACCGACGTTCTCCAGTTCCTGTTTCTTCGCTATGAATACGCGGGCATCCACTTCGTTGCCTGCCATTAGCGCCCTTCTTGCGAAGTCGGCATATTTGGCGACAGTGGCTTCGTTTTCATCCACAAGACGCTTTGTGCGTGTCTCTTCGGCCATAACCGCCGCTGTTCCACGCTTCACCTCGGCAAGATCCTTGACCATTCGTCGCATATACTGGTCGATCATCTTGGAAGGATCCTCCATCTTGTCTAGAAGCGCGTTGATATTCGATTTGACGATGTCGTTGAATCTGTCAAGAATACCCATTCTTTCGACCTCCTTCTACTCCAAGCATTTAGATTCTTTTCCCAGCCTACGAAAAAATCACTTATTCTCGTTATCGTCCTCGTATTTCCTTTCGAGATCTTCGACTTCTCTGTCTTTGAACTTCTCGAGCGGTATTTTGAGCATCTCCTCCGCTTGCTTCAACTCGAGATACTTCTGTCTTCTTATCCGACTCCACCAGGCAAACAAGACCAGAATAACCACAAGAACAAGGAAAACCACAAGAACAGTTATCCAGGGCGATCTTGTAACTGTCATGATCCGGATCGCCGCATCGGAGAACGCCTTACTGAAAAACTCCTCGTCAGTCAATCTATCATCAAAGTAGTATCTATCGAGATAATCCAGCAGTATATCGGCAGCCTCGGTATCTATAACCGTCTTGGCCTGGGTTCCGCAGACGTACCTTGTTATGTACTCTCCATCATACTCGAAGAATACCAGAAGCAGATGAGCTTCGTCGGTGAAAA
Source organism: Thermotogales bacterium Thermo_02 (assembly GCA_001603185.1). Lineage (GTDB taxonomy): Bacteria > Thermotogota > Thermotogae > Petrotogales > Kosmotogaceae > Mesotoga. The sequence goes on from LVBU01000457.1 coordinate 6,464, forward strand.
GCTTGTCATAAAGAGCATGAGCGAAATTGTCCAGCTCTTCCACTGAAGGTGAGTTGGAGTCGTTAACTGTATCGGTTATGTACACATGTGGCTGCACGCCAGTCTTCTGATAGAAATTCTTCAACCCGGCGAGAAGTTTCGTCTCGTTCTCTATCCAGCCAAGCGTGTCAGTATAGTAACCAGTCTCGTTTACCGACCCTTTCGGTAGAGGAACACGGGCCACCGTCGATCTCGTTATCTCTGTGTTGACAGTCTGACGACTTGACCCGCCCGAATTCGAGAGTATAACGACTGCAACCACTATTATTAGAATCACAACTCCAGCAACGAGGATTCCCGAACAGCCGCAACCACCACATCCAGTACTATTATTGTTCGCAGATCGAGTCGTCGTCGATCGGCTCAACCCACCGGGCACTCTTCTTAAAGTGCTGCCGCCAATACCCCCGACAGAAGTACTCGCACCCTTTCTGGTGCTGCTGTTCGACGAAGAAGCTCTACTGCTGGGACTATTGCCCCTGTCAGTCGAGTAGGAACCCCTACTGCTCGAACTACTGCTTTTACTGCTTGAAGAGGAGGTCCTCGAAGAACTACTGCTTCTGCTTGAAGAAGAACTGCTTCGTCCGCCGCTGCTTCTGCTCCCAGAGGAAGAACCTCCACTGCTTCTGCTACTTGAACCACTGCGTTTGCTCATCGATCTTTCTCCTTCTGACCCGGACTCAACTACTGTCTATCTGACTTATAGTGTAGCACTCTGGAAGCAGAATTATACTGCTCTTTCAAATCTCCCTACAAATGGAATTCGAGAGGTTTTCCGACCGCTTGAGAGACGCTGGGGCAATTGACAGATAGTTTTTTAGTCTCGTCTTGCATTGTTGGGCTGAACCGTGAAAGATCTTGATAAAACAGAAATCACTAGACGTTCGGTCTCTTAATAGTCTTCGGAATTGAGTATTCGACGAATTCGTCGAAGTACTTCCGGTTCTTCTCATATTCGGAGCGATATATGATGCTTCTGCTGTCAATGGCTCTATCTATAGCCAGAATTCCATTCAGATGATCTACTTCATGCTGGACGAGTTCCGATTCGTCCCGACCGAGACCATTCCAGGCATGCTCTATACCTTTATCGTCCTGGTATTTGAGATCAATTGACCGGTACCTCTCCAGACGAATCATCAGATGCGGAAACGACATGCAGTCATCCCACATCGAAAACTTGCCTACACTGTGGCCAGTGATGACTGGATTGACAAGAACAAAGCTGCTCTCTCCGAGGTTTAGGGCTATTATACTTTGCGAGATTCCGATCTGAGGGGCCGCAATTCCGCGTCCGAAACCATTTTCCCAGCGAAACTCGTCGAGTGTTCTCTTGAGAAGTCTTACTTTGTCTACGAAATCGCCGCTCTTGAAATCGAAAACGGAAGAAGAGTTCTGCCAGAGTAATGGATTTCCCAGAAGAAGGATATCGACTGTCATAATTGACCGCCTCCCTAAAAAGACCAGACTATTGTTATCTATTATACTGTACGCTTTACTAATATAAATAGGATTTAATCTCTCTATTATTG
>LVBU01000458.1 GCA_001603185.1 Thermotogales bacterium Thermo_02
TTATCCTTCGTGGATTTGTGAACACCCGACAGTGTGTATCTTGAAACTGATTTTCTGTGCTGGAAACTGAGTTTCCGAAAGTATCTTTAATCAAAAAATACAGAGAAGCCGCGAATTAGCTTGATACTCGTTCAATAACTCTGTTAACTCCCTCCTGTAATCCCTGGCCTAATATATTCGACATTTCGATGCACGAATCAATAATGCATAATCTGAAGGAAAAGCTACAATCTCAAAGACCATAAGAACTTTTTACTGCATAGGCTATCGACCGGCTTCGCCAGATTGTCTCTTCTTTAGCGGGACTGACGATCTTTCTGAATCCTGTCACAAGAAAGGAGTGGGAGATCATCAAGATCAATCGGGAGTTGTATTATGTTTGAAAGACTTACGAGCAGTAGATTGATGATAGTAATTAGAGGCTTGAACTTGAAAGAAGCCAGCGATCTATGTTATCTGCTTTATGAAAACGGTGTTCACTTTGCCGAGGTTAGTTTCTCTGATGAATCTTCGGGAGAGCTTCTGAGAAATCTCAAGACTTCGTTCGGTGGCCGATTATTCCTCGGAGCCGGAACAGTATTCAGAGAGAGCACTTATTCAGAGGCAGTCCGCAGTAATGCCGATTTCGTATTGAGTCCGGGTTTGAGCAGTGACATCGCGGAACTCTCCAGAAGAGATGGTGTCCCATACATTCCGGGAGTTTATACGGCCACTGACATTCAGAATTCTCTGGAAATGGGTTATAGCCTGTTAAAGCTGTTCCCTGCGGGTGCAGAACGGGGAATCGATCTTGTCAAGGCCTATTCAGGACCTTTTCCGGAAGCCAAGTTCATGGCCTTTGGCGGAATCACTGTCAGCAATGCAGGATCATATATCAAGTCGGGAGCGGTAGCTCTTGGAATTGGTTCGTTCATTGCGAATTCTAAACTTCTCAGTGAGAAAAACTATAAGGAACTCGAAGAGAGAATACTGAGTTTGAAGAAAGCCGTTGGTGAGATCGATGTTTGATCTTGCCATCGACATAGGTGGTACTAAGACTCTCATTGCCGTCTTCAAAGAGAATGAATCTCAGCCCTTCGCCACCGAGAAAATCTCGACTCTTTCAGATGCCGGCTTCGAGTCTTTCGTCGAAAGAATCGTAAAGGTTTCCACCAGACTTACCGGAGGCAGCCCCATACGGAGATGGGGAGTATGTACTGCCGGAGCAGTAAACACCACCCGGGGGTTGTTGTTATGGTCGCCAAATCTAGGATGGAAGAACGTTGATCTATACGGCGTTCTCAGTCAAGAGTTTGGCCCGGCAGGTTTTATCGAAAACGATTGCAATGCCGCGGCGTATGGAGAATGGTATGTCCGTCCCGGTACAGACTTGCTTGGTTACGTAACGGTAAGTACGGGAATCGGTATGGGGATCGTCTCGGAAGGAAGAATCCTCCACGGCTCCCACTGCGCTGCCGGTGAGATAGGTCATACTATCGTACGTCCCGGCGGACCACAATGTACTTGCGGTCGAAGGGGTTGTCTTCAGGCTATAGCTGGTGGCAGAGGGCTGGAAAGAGTGACTCAGGAAAAGTTGGGTATCAGTCTTGCAACGGAAGAAATCGTGAACCTCTCACTTATTGGTGATTTACGGTTCAAAGAAATAGTCTCAGACGCCGCTGATACTCTTGGTCGTTTTGTTGCCAACATATGCGATATAATCGATCCAGAAATACTGGTAATTGGTGGTAGCCTTGGAAGAAACGATCATTACTTTCGGTTGGTCTTTGAATCGGCCATGCAGGCTTACTATCCCCTGCCGGGAAGGGATTTAAAGATTGAGTTGTCTTCCGTTACTCCCAGTTCCAATATACTCGGAACGCTCATTCTAGCAAGACAGTATGGAGGTGTGTTGGGTGGAAGCGAGAGCAATTAAGTATTGTCCAGAAGACTCGGATTTTCCAAACTCTGTTCCTGGTTTCTCCTGCAAAATAGCCGAAGTGAAGGGGCCGTTCTCAGGACGACCCGAATCACACAGTAATCAGCATGACCTGTACGTCGCGATCTCAGGCAAGGCTAGAGTCAAAACCGGAAAACTCTGCAACAAGATAGAAGAGATTTCAGATGGAGAATACAGGAGCGATGAGATGCTCACTGAACACGAGTTCACTCTTGAGGCAGGTGAATCTCTGATTATTCCAGCAGGAGTTGCCCATACCCTTCTTGTAGATTCCGGGACATACGTCCAGTGGGTCTACAAGATCGACATTTGAATTGATTCGATGAACAGGGATTTTAAAAACAGACTTCAGAGTGTTCTGGCGAAGCTTACCAAAAACCAGAAAATGCTAGCCGATCACATACTAAATAACCCGTCCAGTGTTCCTTTGTCTTCCGCGTCTAGTCTGGCGCTGAAAGTTGGTGTCAGTGAAGCTACTGTCATACGTTTCGCTCAGAGGCTCGGTTATGAGGGTTATCTCTCGATGAAGAGTGCTCTCCAGAAAGAGTTTGTCGAGGTGGTTCTCTCGTCGAAGAGGATAGAGGACGGCATAGAATGTCTGGGTAGAAAGAGTCCCTTAGTAGAACTGCTGGAAACACATGGAGAAATACTTGACACGTTTCATGTTGAAGAGACTATAAACTGTATTAGGAGTGCAGCATCTATCTTGCATGATGGGAAGGGAGCGCACATCTATGGCGAGGGTTCATCAAAGGTCCCGGCCTTCGAATTATCATTCTGGCTCAATCGTTTTGGGAAGAAGATTAATGTATTTGGAAGTACAGGAAGGAGTTTCTTTGAAAACATAGTGAGCATCTCACACGGCGATGTAGCGGTTGGTTTTGCCTTTCGGAAGACGAACTTCGAACTGGACATCCTGTTCAGAGAAACCCACAAACGGGGCGGCAAAAACATCTTGATCACCGATGAGCCACTATCTACTCTCTTCAGTCTCGCCGATGAGTCCATAACCATTTCAAGAGGTTATGTTGGCAACTTCCGTTCCATGGGAATTCCAGTGATTATTGCCGATGCTCTCGCGCTTGAATTTGCAGCACTTTCGGAGAAAAACCTGGCGCAGCTGAAGGCGATGGAAGCATTGCGGATTCAATACGGGTTCGACTAATGAGCTATCTGCAAGATTTCGTTCCGAACACTCCGATCTGACGGACTATAGCCTCTTCCATCTTCCTTACAGCTAGTCGAGTAAGGTCGGGATAACTCACAGGCTCACCCGAATCAAGCAGCATCTTAACCTCTCGGACAGCTTCTAGAGACGTCTGAGTATAGAAGTTCACTTTGCTTATGCCCTTTTCAATGGCAGTTTGAAAATCGCGATCACTCAAACCCGACCCACCGTGAAGAACCAGAGGAGTCTTCAAGAGCGACCTTATTCTGGCAATCCTGTCGAAATCAAGTTCCGGTGTCCCCCTGTATGGACCGTGGACTGTGCCAACGGCAATAGCTAGTGCATCTAGCTGAGTTTTGCTGACAAACTCAACGGCCATACTCGGATCGGTGAAGGCTTCTCTATTAACTTCGCTGCCTTCTCGGAGATCGCCTTCCCCTCCTCCGACGTGTCCGAGTTCTCCCTCTACGCTAACTCCGAAACGATGTGCGTATTCTGCCACTCTTCCGGTTATTTCGACATTCTGCTCGTATGGAAGCATCGATGCGTCTATCATGACTGAAGAAAATCCTTTGCTTACTGCAAGAGAGCAACTCTCGAAACTCATTCCGTGATCGAAGTGCAGAACAATCGGCAGAGGTGATCTTTCTATCCGCAGCAACAAGTACTCAACAAAATCGTCTATATTCAGGTATCGAAGATGCACTTCGGCAATACTTATTATTACTGGTGTTCCCGTCTTCTCCGCAGAATTGAGTACAGCTTCGGCCATATCGTAATTAGCGACATTGAAGGAACCTACAGCATACCTCTTTTCGGTAGCCTCTTTGAGAACTCCATCAAGTGTGACAAGTGACATTATTGCACCTCATCCGTTTTCGTTCATAAATAGTAGAGTCTCCGCAAAACCTCTTATACCCGTGGAAGCGCCTACCGAGGTAACGCTGCAAGCTCCGACGGCATTTGCGAAAAGCCCGGACCTTTCAAGATCCCAGCCGTGCATTATGCCAGTGAGAAAGCCCGCAACCCAGGCATCACCGGCTCCAGTAGTGTCTATTGACCTGACTCTGTATGGTTTGACAGTGTGTCTGCTGTTTCTTGTAGCGATAATACTGCCTTCTCTACCCATTTTCAACCCCACTACTCCTACTCCCCTATCCAGAAAGAAGTCACATATCTCTTTTGGATCATCGCTTCCAGACAGCTCTCTTCCTTCGGCATAACTTGGAAGAAAGAAGTCGATATACTGTAGAGAAGGTTCGAGCACCTTCATCCAGTTTCCCGAAGGGTTCCAAACTGTATCAAATGATGTCTTGATACCACGCTCTTTGGCCTCGAGTAGCAGTCTTTTTGTCTGGTATGAGTCCAATGAAGGCATAAGAAAAGTTCCTGCAAGGTGCAAGATGTCAGCACCATCAAACAAGCGAAGATCAAAATCGTCAAAAGTGTAACTGCCATTGGCACCGATTTCGTGAATGAAAGAACGCTCGCCTTCCTTATCCACAAGAACAATGGTCTTTGAAGTACCTGCATCTTCTTTCCTTATGACTCCCGCTGCATCGACTCCGACTCCTTCAAGCCTCGAGATCAGATCATCTCCAAATACGTCTCTTCCTATTGCTCCGGCTACGGTTACGCTGATTCCGAGCTTTGCAAGAGCGATAGATGTATTGGTCGCACAACCACCGTTATGTAAAGTAATCGTGTCTGTGAGAACCAATTTCCCCTTTTCCGGTAGCTCCCTAATTGGCCTTCCAATAATGTCCGCGATTATTATTCCGAGACAGACCGCTTTCATCGTATTAATCGGCGGAGCCCCCCTGCTTTAGCTGTGAGGATGAAGCCGCCTCCCTCCTTTCACATAGTGGTAAGGAGCTGGATTTCTCCAGCCCCGTGTAGGCCAACATATAGCCTACCTCCTTGCGGAGTAATCTTCCCATCGCCAATGTTATCCGACAGTTTCTCGTTAGCAGCACTGTCCCTACCCATCAGGACTGTTTAACCACTAACCGCAGAGCGTAAGACTTGGGAAC
>LVBU01000459.1 GCA_001603185.1 Thermotogales bacterium Thermo_02
CGTCGAAATCGAGCACCTCTCCGGCAAAATAAAGTCCCTGTACAATTCTGGATTCCATGGTCTTGGGGTTAACCTCTCCTAGAGAAACTCCCCCTCTAGTCATCATAGCAGTTAGAAAATCGTCGGTCCTAGATACTTTAAGCTCCAGTCTCGTAAGGTCTCTAAGTAGTCTCTTCCGTTCCTCTTTGCGAATATCAGCACCTATCCTTTCTTTGGTCTGACTCAAATCAACAATAGTGTCGACGATTCTCTCTGGAATAGATAATCCTTGAAGGAGGATATTCTTCACGCTCTTTTTGCCACCCATGGCGAGCAGTCCCAGCAGCTTTGTCTCGGCCTCTTCTTCTTTCCACTTTGAAAGGTTCACACAGATTTGGTCTCCGGCAAGAATCTCTCTGGACAAATGAAGTACGGCAGGACCTGAAAGGCCGGTGTGTGTAAAAAGAAGGTCTTCAAATCGACGAGCTAATCTCTTCCCATCTCGCCACAGCGATACGTCGGCCTCCCTTAAGGATATCCCGGCCAGCTCTTCAAATGGATTACCTTCAACACACACCGCCGCCAGGGCTGGAACGGGTTCGTTTATTGTATGTCCCATTTTTGAAGCGATACTGTAGCCCTCCCCGGAAGAGCCTGTGTAAGGGTAACTCTTTCCGCCGGTAGTTATGGCCAGCAGATTAGCCTCAAAGAAACCACCCGATGTACCTACAGTGAAACTCCCACCGGAAGTTCTCTCAACCGAAGTGACCCTTGAATTGCACTTTATCTCGATACCCTGTCTCGCACATTCGGAAAGGAGTATTTCGAGCACATCTCTTGCGTTGAGTGTAATAGGAAAGACTTTTCCCGACTCCCTGGTGAACATCTTTAAACCACGGTCTTCGAAAAAACCGATCAGTTTCTGACTGTCGAAAGCCATTATCGATGGCTTAAGAAATCTATCGGCTCCGAAGTAGTGCTTCAGCATCTTACCTGGAGCCTCGGCATTTGTCAGGTTGCACTGGCCTGATCCTGTCAGGAGAAGTTTCTTGCCCGGAGAGTCATTCTTCTCTAGAATCGTGACATTCCTTCCCTCAGTTGTACAGCAGATTGCAGAAAAGAGACCGGCCGGACCGGCTCCAACTATTACAATATTTCTCATGAGAATCACCGCCTGTCAGATAAATCTTATACTTAATCATTCTTCGTGTGGATAATCTGTGTGATGTGTTCGGTTCAGGCCTTTCAGCTTTGAAATCACCGCCTTTAACTCGCTTCGGGCACTGTAAGCAAAAAACGCTATGAAGAGAACGTTTCCCACTATCAGCCAGACAAGGTTGGGTACGAAATACCTGAGAGCAAACACTAGCAGCCACAATCCGATTCCTGAAGATACTAGAAAGCCAATCTTTGCGTATGGCATGAAATTCATTCCCTCTCTCGAGATCAGGACATTCTTGACTACCGTAGCAATGAATATAACCGCAGAGGTGCTTGCTGCAATGCCAGCATGCTCAAGTGGACCGAGGAATATCCAATCGAACATAGCGTTGAGTCCAATAGACATAAGAGAGATCCAGGTTATAAGGCGAACCTTTTTGCTGGCGATAAAGTAGCTGGAACATGTGTGTGATACCGGTGAGAGAACTATCAAAGCTCCGTAACCGATCAAGGCCGTACTGACGAGTCTTGTGGAGTCTGCATCGAACTCTCCTCGCTGATAGATAAACCGTACTAGCGGTTCGGCCATGGAAATAACCCATACCGCAAGCGGCAGAGCGATATTCAGAGAGCTCGTAACGGTCTTTCTTAGCCTTTCCCTTATCTTATAGCGGTCTCCGGCCACCACATACTCGGAGAGTTCGGTGTATGCTGTCGTCTGAAAGGCCGAAACCGTAAACGTTATCAATCCCAAAAGAGTGTGGGCGTATTGAAGAGACGAGACTCTCCCCGGCGGAAGTAACGAAACAAAGGCCTTGTCAACCATTCCATTTATTACACTGAGACTGCCTGACAGTATAAGCGGCAGTGCGAGATAGATTGTCTCAACAATCCGTGTTCCCCTATCAATCTTGAAAGTGAAGAGATCTCTTGACTGAAATGCGTAAAGCATCACCGTGAGACCGTTTCCAATTATCCAGGCGAGTATGTATGAACCTTCCGATAGAAAGGGAGCGGTGAAGAAAATCACAGGGATAGCTACGACGTTGAAGATCAGTTGGGAAATGCCAAACTGTATAAATCTTCTGTTAGCCTTTAGAACAGTTCCCAGCAGGTTTTCCAGTCCGCCGATTAGAGGGTATATAGACAGGTATCTCAGCTTCCTGGCCGCATAGGCGATCGTCTCTTCGGAAAAGCCCGGTGCGAAAAGCTTTATTATCAGATCGGGTATTGCGAGTAGAATCAAACCCATTGAGAGAAAGATCAAACTACCAGTCAGAAGTACCGTGCCGGTGTACCTCCTGGAACGTTCTTGATCGCTGTTCCTTATCGAATGGTATATGGGCATGAAGATCGCCGCCAGCGCTCCTGCGATTATGCCCGAAAGTGTGGTTGCAGGTGTCATGGCTATGAAGACGGCATCGAGATTGCCCGAAGTCCCGAAGTAGTTCGCCACAAGCATCTCCCTGAAGAAGCCCATTCCTTTGGAGATGATAGTGAATAGAAGAATTGCAATTGTTCCAGCCGCAACGGAAGTAGATTCAGAGATTCTTCTCATAGAAACAGCGTCAGGAGACGCCGTGCTTTAGCGCGGTGATGAATGACGCCTCCCTCCTTTCACATAGTAGTGATGATGATCTTTCAACAAGTTTTGTTTGCCTACACTGGCAGATCGACTAACGACTTCTACGTATCCAGAGGAACCATACAGCAACCGAATAGTAAAGGGTATTCTTTTCACCACTTCTGCTTTTTGTTCTTTCAATAGTTTTCGTGCTTTCTGTGGATTACACGGTACCAGTGGTCTTGCGCGTTTACTGATAACGTAGACTAACATAAAGTCAGCCTCCATACGGAGCAATTCTCCCATCAACAATGTCATCCGACAGTTTCTCGTCAGCAGTATTGTCCCTACCCATCAGGACTGTTTAACCACCAACCGCATAGCGTAAGACTTGGGAACGTATCCTACGGTGCCTATACATCTACCGGTAACGTAGTATCCGAAATACTCAGGCCAGTCAACAAGAGCTTTACAAGCTCCCGGCCTTTGCCGGGGATCGTTGACTCCGCCTTCCTGCCAGATCCTGTCATGAATAATCTATCACAGTTGACTCTTTCTTTCTGCCAGTGGGTGATAAAATCTTAGAATATGATGCGTCCTATTAAGTGTCTTCTCATTGTCGCATTTGCTGGTCTCATAATAGTAACGGCCTCCTGTATCAGGACGCCTGCAAGCCCTGTAAAGTATTTCTTGGCAAATCTTTCAGGAAATTCGACTTCGATAGAATTGCTGCCAGGAATAAGGCTGGAACTGGAAGGGCTTGAGAACCGGGGGATTGTCAGGTACGGCATTCAGAAGCTTTCTGATACTACCGTAATCTTGCTCTTCGATAAAATTGATCTTAGATCGGACGGTAAAGCCGTCGTCATAGATCACGAGGAGTTCGGACTCGGTTCAGATCAGGTCGCCATGGTGCAGCCTGTGATGAGCGAGGGAGCCTTCTACCTATCAGACGGTGGCAATTACGGCCTGAGTTTCAGCAGAGACTCTCTTCAGACTGCTGTCAAATTCACTCAGTTTCCGTACTGTCTATTGATAAGCAAGGCCGATGCGCTTTACTTTGCGCAGCATCTTCCAGGCAGGTATCTCCTTGAGGGCGACCTCCTTTACCATATAGGTCCAAACTGGATACCCTCTCATTCAGCCGTTTATCTGGGAGTTGACAGAGAGACTGCCATGTCCATGGAAAACCTTGGGTATAACAACGAGATTAGCTTTGGAGAATCATACCCTTTCCAGACTCACGGCTTCAACGTAATTGAGGAAGGAGTTTTCGTCTTTCCCAACGACCTTGATGAAACGAAATATGTGAATCTCTTCTCGGTAGACACTTATGAGTCCCGATGGCTCAATCTCTGGGCAACTGCCTTCAGCGGAGCAAGAAGATATAACGGAACACTCACGCCTGAGCAGAGAAGAGGAGTATCAAGGTTCATCTATAGTCTCGTCGATGACGGAGCCCTCTGGTCCGTGGGACTTGCGTGGTCAGGCTACAGGAATATTCCATTCACAAGACGCGATCTGTACTCGTGCGTGGGGCTTGTCGAAAAGGCTTACGAAAGCGTTGGCGCAAACATCGTGCCTTTCTGGGACGATTGGTTCTATCTGAATTCCTTTGAAGAGTTCAGCAGGACCATTCCGGTTCCGGAGATAACCGATTATGTCGGCAGTAGAATCGAGTTCAGGATCAATGCTTTGCTCGCAAACTGGAAATATGTCGGTAGCTCAAAATGGGAGTATCTCGATCACGCATGGGTCTGGCGATCGACAAACGGTGTCGAACTAGTCAACTCTGTAGGAACCCTAATAGAGAAGACGGATTACTCGATTTACAGCTGGACTCCAGACTCGCCGGGATTGTACGACATAGTCTTCAGATTCTACGGGCTCTTCGAAGGGCAACCAGTCGAGAAATTCCACACTCTGAGGATCAAAGTCCTTCAGAAAAGCTGAAGCTCCGGACCCTGCCAGCCGAAAATCGACAGATCCACCTTATCGCTCTGGTCGAATACGACACCTTCACTCTCAAGCAGCGCCTTTTGCAGAGAGTACCCGCTCTGATCCTTTATACTGATTCCTCCCCTGGAGTTTATCACGCGCTGCCAGGGAATCGCCGGATCCGAGACTCCAGCCATAGCATAGCCAACCATAATTGCAGTGCAGCCGCCAACGATTCGGGCGATTTGTCCATAGGTGGCAACTTTGCCTGCCGGAATCATCTTCACTGTTTCGTATATCTTCCTGTATGTAGACAGCTCTTGTTGATCCATATTATCGCCTCCGATAGATTCTACAC
>LVBU01000038.1 GCA_001603185.1 Thermotogales bacterium Thermo_02
TGAAAGGACCCGTACCGGTCTATCGGTTCACCGTGTCAGCCTTCTTCATCTACAGGTTCGGCCAGTTCAGAGAGAAGATCCCTTATTCTTCTTGATGTCAATCCAAATTCGGTGGCAAGAGCATTGATGTCACCGCCTAGAATTCTGGACCTCTGGAGAAGCAATTCGCTGAAGACTCCCTTGTAAATATCCTGCAAAAAGTCTTTGTAAGTTATACCCCTGATTATCCTTGCAACGAGCGCCTCTTCGGCAAGAGTTTTAATGTTTTTCGACTTTGATGAACTGACGCTGGCCTGAACAACGTCGTTAAGCGCAAGGTACTCTTCAATCATATTCAGGAGTTCTCTTATGTTTCCCGGATAGTCGTAAGAGAGAAAGCATTCTTTCAGGTCTCTGGGAATATTCTCGAATCTTACCAGGTAACCTTTCTCCTCTAGAATTCTATCGAAGATCAAGGGTATATCCGTCTTTCTCTCTCTGAGAGGGGGCAGGTCGATCTTTACGGCCGAAAGTCTGTATCTCAGATCATTTCTCATGGCCGAATCTTCATACCTATTCGTGGCGGTTATGAACCTAACATCAACCTTTATTGGTTTCGTAGAGCCAATTTTGAAAAACTCTCTATTCTCAGTTATCGCCAGTATTTTAGCCTGAAGGTTCATCGGCATATCTCCGATTTCATCCAAAAACAGCGTTCCATTATTCGCCTGCTCGATCAGACCTATCTTTTCGCCGGTGGCACCGGTAAAGGCTCCTTTCTTATATCCGAAAAGCTCACTCTCCAGGAGGTTGTCAGGAATAGCCGCGCAGTTGATTGAGTAGAAGGGTTTGTCTCCTCGCGGTGAAAGTCTTGCAAGAGTCTCTGCAAGCAGATTCTTACCCGAACCGGTTTCCCCGAGAATCATCGTCGAGCCGTCGTAGAACATGGACAGTACGATCATCCTCTTCATTTGCATAACCCGATCGCTTTCACCGATAATCTTCTCAAGGCTTTTGTCGATTCTTTCTACAAGGTCCTGAAGGATCTGTCTCGGGCTTTTGTAGCTGCCTACTATTCTGTAATAACCCTTGAATTCATGATACTCCTCAGAGTATCCCTTTATGATGAAGGCCCTTATCGGATTGTTGTTTATAAGTATTATATTTGTGAAGGCAAATATCCAGTCATTAAGGATCTCCTTGCTATAACTTCCTCCGTCAATGAAAAGTATAGTTGGGAGTTCCTTCCCGAGGTTAACCAGAAAATCGAAATCAACATCAAAAAGGCTCTGGAAATGTCTTTCACAGGAAATAGACTCCATACTCTCTCCGACCGTAATACTTCTGTAAAACAATGTGTCACCTCCGGCGGCATAGAAGACACTGCTTTTGAGATTATACAACTATCCGGTAGAATCTAGAAGTATCTGACTGACTAGCTAACTATAAGACCGCTGTCATAGCCCAGAGTATCCCGAGTGAAGCTCATGGAAATTGCTGAGTGATACTAGTCGCTTCAAAGATTGATTCATGAGTTAGAATTGATTCTAAGAACTACATGAAGATCTACTGATCATTGGAGAGACTTGTTCGCTGCAGGTAGATTTTCTGAAATAGTGACTCCTGCTACATCGATTATCCGGGTGAAAGTGATGGAATCTAAAGAAAACGAGAAGCTCTACATCAAGACCAGAAGACTGTCTTTAATGGACACATTCTTCTACAATGGCTTTTTCATAATTACTCAAGGGTTTATCCTTACGGGTCTCGCTCTGGAGTACGGCGCAAACGAACTGACGCTTTCTATTATCGGAGTGCTCCCGGTCCTTTCACAGCTCGTACAATTGCTTGTGCCGTTCGTCATTAACAGGACCGGCACAAGAAGAAAGGCCTTGCTTCTGATGGCGCTTACTGCAAGAATAACGGTAGCTCTAGTATCGGTCACTCTTGCATTCGGCATAGTCCATCAGTCGATCCTTCTGATTCTCCTGTCGATCGTTGCCATCTGCAATAGTTTTGCATCGAACTTCTGGATTTCGATAATGAAAGACATAGTCCCCGCAACGATCAGCGGAAGGTTTTACGGACGGCGAAATCTAGTCAGTTCTCTTACGGCTCTGTCTATGACATTTGCATATTCAAGAATACTTGACAGTATTCAGGGTAGACGCGGTTTCTTGATAGTCTCTTCGATAGCGGCAGTCTTTGCACTTATGGATTTTCTGATTCTTGCTCTTCACCATGTACCTCCAAGAAAGGAACCATCATACAGTGTGGGGATTTTTCTGAGACCCTTCAAAGATATACAGTTCAGGAAGTTTATCGTGTTCTCCTTTGTATGGAATTTCGCTCTTGCCATTTCGAGTCCTTTCTTTGCATATCACCAGATAATCAACCTCGGTCTCGACTACTCCTTCATGAGCATTATGACCATAGTAAACGGTCTCACGCTTATGGCTTTCTATCTTCTCTGGGGTAAGATCACTGATGAAATAGGCGGTCTGGACGTAGCAAATTACACCATCGGCATCACTATCTTTCTGCCTCTGACATGGGCCTTTACAAACTCCGGCACGATATTTCTGATTCCGGTGAACCAGGTGATTAGTGGCTTCGCATGGAGCGGTGTTAACTTAACGCTTTTCACGACGATGATGAGTCTCTTCCCATCGGATAAGTCAGAGGCTTACTTTGCACTACTTTCCTTCGCAAACGGTACAGGAGCTCTCGCCGGTTCTGTACTCGGAGGAGTTCTGGCTACACTTTTGAGGACTATGAAGTTTGAGATTTTCGGTTTCGATTTCTTCGGGATACAACTGCTGTTTGTTCTCTCGTCACTTTTCCGCTTTCTGGCATGGAAAATGCTGAAGAAGGTCAAGGTCGGTATGAAGAGGTCAATTCCCAGAATTATCTATGACACTACCGCAAGTATTGCACACAGATCTGTGGCCCGGATATTCGAATTTCCGTCCGTATACAACTCCTTGAAGGATAAGATACATAATCGATTGGACAGGCCCAATAGATAGCGCACCTTATAAGAATACTTGCACTTGCGGTAATGGATATAGGCTATAATCTATAAAAGGAGGTAAGAAAATGGATCCTTTTATCAGATATACTAGATGGCTTGAGTCAGAATACACAGAAAGAGAAACAAAGCTGGAACTGGAATCAATCAAGGATGATCCTGAAGAAATCAGGGACCGTTTTTACAGGGAGCTGGAGTTCGGAACGGCAGGCCTTAGAGGCAAGCTAGGTGCCGGAGATAATAGAATGAACACATATAATGTTGCCAGAGTAACCCAGGGACTTGCAAATTTCATCATATCCAAGGGCGTCTTTGCCTGCAATAGAGGGGTCGTGATTGCCAGAGACTCCCGTCACAAATCTAGAGAGTTTGCGGAGACCGCCGCTTCAGTTCTGGCTGCCAATGGAATCAAAGTCTTCCTCTTTGACGATATTAGACCAACGCCCGAGCTCTCATATGCGATTATCGAGCTGTCTGCAATCTCAGGCATTATGATCACTGCGAGCCATAATCCAAAGGATTACAACGGTTATAAGCTTTACTGGGAAGATGGGGCACAGGTTTTGCCCGAAATAGCTGATTCCATTTACAGCAAGATCCAGCTCGTTGATCTCTTTGGCGGTGCCAGAAGAATCTCTTTTGAAGAGGCACTGGGAGAGAATCTCATAGAATCTATTGGCAAAGCGATAGACGATTCGTATATTTCGAAAGTTAAGAGTCTGTCTCTTAGAGACTCTCCAGATGAACTAGATAAGAACATAAGGATCGTATATACCCCTTTGAACGGAACTGGAAATGTTCTGGTTAAAAGAGTCTTCAGAGAGAGAGGATTCAATAATCTCTTTGTCGTTCCGGAACAGGAGGCACCTGATCCAGACTTCTCCACAGTCGAATATCCTAATCCAGAAGATCCCAGAGCGTTCAGATTGGCAATCGAGTACGGTCATTCGGTAAATGCCGATATTCTCATGGCAACCGATCCAGATGCGGATCGACTGGCAGTGATGGTTAGAGACGGTGGCAATTACGTCTTCCTTAATGGAAACCAAACCGGTGCGTTGCTGGTATATTATATTCTTCTTTCGATGAAGGAGAAAGAGCGAATGCCTGAGAATGGTTTCATAGTGAAATCTATAGTAACTGGCGATATGGCAAAGGTTATAGCCAGCGACTTCGGTGTAAAGACCTATGAATCGCTCACCGGATTTAAGAATATCTGTGGAAAAGCATTGCAGATCGAGAGTGAGGGCGAGGGCAACTTCATTTTCGGCTACGAAGAGAGTATAGGTTATGTCACCGGCAACTTTGTGAGAGATAAAGATGCTATATCCTCTTCTATGCTCGTGGGTGAGATGGCCGCCTACTTCCGTAGAAGGAATCTTTCCCTTTTGGATGTACTGAACCATCTCTTCGATAAATACGGAGTCTTTTCAGAGAAGCAAATCTCACTTGTACTGGAGGGTGTCATTGGACAGGAGAGAATCGGCAGGATTATGAAGGAGTTAAGAGAAAGGCATCCACGATTAGTAGGGGATCTCAGTCTCTCTGCATACACGGACTATCTATCAGGAGAAACGAAGACCTCTGAAAACACAACTAATTTCGAAACGGGAATCCCGAAATCCGATGTTATCAAATTCCTTTTTGACGACGGTTCATGGTATGCGATAAGGCCTTCAGGGACCGAACCAAAACTGAAGATATATATATACTCAA
>LVBU01000460.1 GCA_001603185.1 Thermotogales bacterium Thermo_02
GGAGACTCCAGTTTCTCTATATTGACAGTCGAAGGCTACAGGTTTCTCTTCGAAGAAGTTCTTCGATGGGCCGTCGACAATTGGGGAAATAGAAGTGAGAAGATGTCTGTCGAGCTGACGGAGTATCAGCGGCGAGAAATAGAGATTGTCCAAAGAAATGGATTCAGGAGTGTCTGGACCTTTTTCACAAGGTTCTTCGATCTGTCTGCTGAGTTGGAAGAACGTCGCTCAATCGAAGATGGATTCGAGATCATAGATATGGAGACAACTCCTGAGTATAGAGAGCAAAGAATACTTAGATCGAATGCCTTTGAGGGGAAGACACATGTCTCCGATAGCGAACTCGAACATCAGCTGAAGTTCTATAACAATACCCATCGGTCGCCCATATACAATCCCTGGACTGATCTTTGCGTTAAATTCAGGGATGGTAGACACGTTGCGGGCTGTGAGGCTCTAATAAACGCATGGAACAGCACTGCCGACATCGAGAGAGTCTGTACTCATAGCGAGTTTAGAAGAAGGGGCTTTGCAAAGGCATTGATAATTGAGTGTTTGCACAGACTAAAGGAGATGGGCTTCAAGACTGCCGGGATAACCGGATTTGATGAAGAAGCGATCAAACTCTACGGATCACTTGGAGCGAGCGAAGAAATGGAGTCTTTTATCTTTGAACTCGGGAGTCGATAGCTGCCGGGAAGACCGGGCAAGAGGCGCACAGTAAGCCTCTTGCCCTCCCCATAGTAACTAATCTGAAGCCTTAACGATAGCCCAGTTTATAAGTCTTTCCAGATACTCCTGGTTTGCTGATTCTGACTGTATGGTCTCTCTGTCAATTATGTATTCCTCAAGCTTCTTGAAATTGGCAGAGCCATCTACTATCTCTTTTCCTATACCGTCTCTATAACTCGCGTATCTAGATTTCAGAAGATCCTCAATAGTACCTTCTTCAATAAGCTTAACTGCCGCTTTGAGTCCGAGCGCGAAACTGTCTATACCGGCAATATGCGCGGCGAATAGATCCTTTTCTCCCATCGAGCCACGTCTTACTTTTGCGTCAAAGTTCAGACCGCCGGAGTTGAGGCCGCCGTTCTTAACTATTTCATACATGGCAAGCGTGGTCGCATAGAGATCGGTTGGAAATTGATCTGTGTCCCATCCTAGAAGAGTGTCTCCCTGATTTGCATCAACGCTGCCAAGCAGACCGTTAATCCTCGCGTACCGGAGCTCGTGCTGGAATGTGTGACCGGCCAGTGTCGCGTGGTTGGCTTCGATATTGAACTCAAAGTACTCCTCCAGACCATACTTTCTCAAGAACGAAAGCGAGTTTGCAACGTCGAAATCGTACTGATGTTTTGTTGGTTCCATGGGTTTCGGTTCGATGAGAAACTGTCCCTTGAAGTCTATTTCCTTAGCATAGTCCACCGCCATATGCATGAATCTCGCCAGATTGTCAAATTCCAGAGCCATGTCGGTATTCAGTAGAGTCTCGTAGCCTTCGCGACCTCCCCAGAACACATAATTCTCTCCGCCGAGTTCCTTAGTGATTTCGAGAGCTTTCTTAACCTGAGCCGCCGAGTAGGCGAACACGTCGGCATTACAGGAAGTTGCGGCTCCGTGGACAAACCTTGGATTGGAGAAGAGGTTTGCTGTTCCCCAGAGGACCCCGACCTTTCCATCCTTAAGGTGCTCTTTTATATGGGAGACTATTTGATCGAGTTTTGCATTAGTTTCTCTCAGAGTTTTACCTTCCGGCGCGATGTCTCTGTCATGAAAACAGAAAAACTTCACGTTTAGCTTTTCGCACAGTTCGAATACTCCATCGATCTTCTTTTTGGCCAGTTCGATTTCATCGCTTATCGAAAGCCAGTCTCTCTTCATGGTTGGCATTCCGAACATATCGGTTCCATCGCCTTTGAAAGTGTGCCAGAAAGCAATCGAGAATCTTAGATAGTCTTTCATTTTGATTCCGAGAACAAGCTCTTCAGGATTATAGAAACTGAATGCCAGCGGGTCTCTATTATCTGGTCCTTTGTACTCAATCTTTCCTATTTCTCCAAATACACTCATATCTTCACCCCTTTCTCACTCTACAATTCTGTTCTGGAGCTCGCCTAGCCTCCTGAAGTCGTTTTTCAGACTCCTGTATAGGTCCTTATAGATGTCGAATACTTCATCGTATATTTGCTTTCTTCTGAGATCTGGAGAGAATTTGCTTTCAAGTGTTATCCACGAATCAGAGGAGAAACCGAGCGCCGATGCGGCAAGCCTGGCCGTTCCGTAAGCTGCTCCTTCATCCACTCCGGGAAGCCAGACTTCTCTTCCAAGATTGTCGGCAATCATCTGACACCAGGATTTGCTCCTGGAACCTCCCCCCACTATTCGCACACTACTGATTTCCGTACCGAGATCGGAGATTAGTTCGGTACCCTCTCTTAGGGCAAACACCACACCTTCGTAGATGCTCCTCAGGACGTCTCCTCTTGAGTGAAAAGACGAGACTCCCACCAGTGTGCCTCTGGCGTTCGGATCTCTATGAGGTGTTCTCTCGCCGTTTAGATAGGGGAGAAAGATCACTCCGATTGACCCCGCCGGTGATGCAGCGACGAGCCTCTCAACTTCGGCGAAATGCAAGTCCGACGCAAACCTATCTTTGAACCAGTTAAGAGAGTTGGTCGCAGAGAGAATCACCGCCATATGGTAAAAAGAGTCCGGAGAAACGTGCCTGAATAGATGAATACGTCCTTCAGGATCTGGAACGGGAGTTTTCGTTACCGCCACAACTGTTCCCGAAGTTCCAAGACTCACCATTACATCACCCGGTCTTTCTACACCGCAGCCGAAAGCTGCCGCCGCATTATCAGCGCCTCCCACGACTACTGGAACACCTTCGAGGATGGGAAGGATCTCGCCGCTTATGTAACCGGCTATTGTGCCCGAATCAACGAGTTCCGGATTGGCAGAGGCTTTTATTCCGCACAGCTCGAGCGCAGAAGCCAAAAATGTCCCTCCAATACTGAGAGCCGACGTGCCGGACGCATCTGAATAATCAATCGTGGATCTCCCTGTAAGGCGTTTCACGATGTAGTCTTTCGGAAGAAGCCACTTTCGGATTTTTGAAAAGAGCTCGGGTTCGTTCTCTTTAAGCCATAGAAGCTTTGGAAGAGTGAATCCAGTGAGTATTGGATTTCCAAAGGAATTTATTACTGACAACTCACCTCCAAGCCCTTCCGTGAGCTCTTTGCATTGCTTTTCTGTTCTCTGATCACACCAGAGGATCGCCGGATAAACTGGCTTGGAGTGTTCGTCCAGTGCGACCAAACTGTGCATCTGACCGCTTATTGAGACTGCCGATAGTCTGCGTTTGTCCTGACAAAGATCCTTCAGGACCTCAACTACGGCACTCCACCAGTCTTCTGGGTTTTGCTGCGCCCAACCAGGTCTTGGTGTCTGTAGTGACAGTTCTTTTGAGTAGGAGAAGAGAATCTTCCCGTATCGGTCTACCCCTATACCTTTCACCGAGGTCGTTCCCACGTCTATTCCTGCAAAGATCTCCATATGCGACTCCTTAAACAAAATCGTTCATTCTTCTGTCGATTATGTGAAGTGAAGCTCCCATGATGTTCGAACTGGTCTTTCCTTTCAGATCCAGAACACTTCTCCTTATTTCGATGTTCTGACCAGTTGCATAAAGGACCCTGGAGTTAACCAAATCTCTGAGATTCTTGATAGAACTGTCCGGAAGCCTTGAAGCCATCCCACCGAGTATAACGACCTCGGGATCCAGAGAGTTGACTATGTTTACTATTCCTATTGCCAGAGACTTTTCAATCTCTTTCAGCATTACATCGCGGCAGTGAAGGTCCTTTCCTTCAAAGATACTCAGATACTTCTCATTACTGTTTGCACCTTTAAGCTCAAAACCCAAAGCGAGAGCCTTTCTTATAATGGCTTCAGTTGAAGCGAAAGTCTCCCAGCAACCGTTGTTGCCACAGTAGCATTTTGGTCCGTCTATCTGTACGGTCATGTGTCCCATTTCGCCCGCCGAATAGTTGCGGCCTCTGTAAATCTGTCCATCGAGCATAATCCCGCAGCCTATACCCTCTGACACGTAGACGAAGGCAATATCTCTGCGAGAAGCGAGGACTGGATTGTTCCATTTTTCTGCTATCAGCGAGAGATTGGCCTCATTGTCAAGAAAGACTGGATATCTCTTTGATAGTCTATCTTTTACAGAAACATCTTTCCAGTCCAGGTGAGGAACATAAACTATCTTAGACTCTTCAACATCGACCATTCCAGGAACGGAAATAGAATAACCAAGAAATTTGTGTTTGGGTATTCTCCGCACTATTTCGTCTGTCTTCTCCAGAAGTGCCTTTGAGAATTCTTCAAAGCTCGAAGGAGTATTGAAGCTTGTCAGAGCTGAAGCAGTTCCATCGAATAGGCCTCTGCCCACATGGGTCACTTCGACTCCTATATCGACCAGTACTGAAGTGTAGGCCCTCTTATCCAGACGCAACTCGATAGCCTTTCTGCCAATCTTTGCAGTTTCCTCAGTATCCGTTTCCTCACACAGTCCCTTCGCCAGGAATTCTCTGATTATCTTCGTTACTGTACTCGGATTGAGTCCAGACGAAATAGCCAGGTCTCTTCGCGTAGTGACCGTGCTCTTTCTGAGAAGCTGAAGCACGAGTCTTCGGTTAGACTTGCCAATGTTCTCCGAATCAAGTTTCTTGCTTATCAAATACTTCTCCCCCTTTGGTAATAGCTTACTACTAAGAAGAAATAATCATAAACGCAGATACGGCCACTTATTGCTGTTGTAAGGGAAATAACATCGATAAGTTCATTTTTTCTTACTTTATTTATTGCAGCAAAAAATGAAGAGAATACTCCGCCCGATTATTTTCCTTGAGGTCTTAATCTGGGTTTACTTGACAGCACGCTTATCTTCTCCTTCTCTAATCTTGCAAGACGAGTTACGGCGGCCAGGTGAAGGGCTTCCTGTGAGTTCACAAATTGCTTGCCCCTCCTGTCGATTCGCTTGTAGTCTCCGGAAGGAGATTGAATCCGTGCCTTAACGGTATCTCTGAGAAGCAGTTGAAGAAGAGAATTCAATTTCATCTTCTGTTTTTCATCTTCTACTGGAAACATAACTTCGATTCTTCTATCCAGGTTTCTTGGCATCAAATCGGCACTTGATAGAAAGTATCTTGGATTGTCGATGTTCTGAAAATAGAAGATTCTGCTGTGTTCGAGATATCTACCGACTATGCTTCTTACGTTTATATTATCGCTGATACCCGGTATTCCCGATCTCAGACAGCAAATTCCCCTCACTATGAGATCGATCTTGACT
>LVBU01000461.1 GCA_001603185.1 Thermotogales bacterium Thermo_02
GACGAGAACGGGTCTGGGGTTTGGGGTCTAGGGTTTGGTAAGAACGAGATTCGTATAAGTGCTCTTACCAGCAACGCACAACGTACAACGGCTTTCAAGAGCACACGCCCCACCGCAAGCGGGGATTAAATCAAGAGCGGAAGAGCACAAGAGACGTCCTCCGTTGTCCACTGGCGGTTTTAAGGAGTAGATCCCGGGTCGGAGCCCGGGATGACAGTATAGGTGCACTACGGGATGACAGGGTCGGAGCCCGGGATGACAGTATAGGTACATTACGGGATGACAGGGTCGGAGCCCGGGATGACATTATAGGTGCACTACGGGATGACAGGGTCGGAGCCCGGGATGACAGTATAGGTACATTACGGGATGACAGAGTCGGAGCCCGGGATGACAGGTCTTGCTAGGTGTGCGAGACTTTGAGTGTGAAGAGACCAGAGCTCACGTCCATTATGAATTTGTCTTGCTTTATCCAGATTCCCTCAATGCCTTCGATGTTGCCCACTACCGAATCGGATGCCAGGAGTCTGTCGCCTTCATACAGTTTTGATTCGGCGCTGAGTCTCGGAAGCGATATCCTTCCCCTGACACCGACGGGGACTTTACAGGTCGTTTCGATATCGCCGTCCGTCTTCAGCCAGGAGAATGAGAGCTTGCCGTACGGGCTTTCTACGGAAGCACCGGCGTAGTCGAGAGAGGAGATGTTCGGCGGGGCTGCTTCGAATGTCTTCCAGCCGGGTTCGCCCGGTTTCAGACCCGCAACGTATCTGTAGAACCACGAGTCGATACTCCCGAGCATTATATGGTTGTGTGAGTTCATCCCCGAGCCTTCAAGTTTTTCCCATCTCTCCCAGAGGGTTGTCGCGCCGTTCGAAAGCATGTAACCCCAACCGGGATAGCTTTCCTGAGTCGCGACCTCGAACGCGAGCTCTTCATAACCGTTGCTCGACAGAACGTCGAAGAGGTATCTGGTGCCGATTATGCCGGTGTCCAGATGTTTGTCCTGGTTTTCGACTATGTCTTCAATCAGCCTGTCCAGAATGAACTTTTTCTTTTGAGCGGGCACCATATCCAGAAAGAGGGGCAGGGCGTTCGATGTCTGTCCGATACCGTAGTGTCCTTTCTTGCTTACCGGGTTTGTCGCATATCCGTATTCTTTGAGAAACTCTCCGTTGAAGGCCTCTTTTATTTCACTTGCGCAGCGGCCGTACTTTTTCGCGTCTTCGTGTATCGCGAGAGCTTCGGCGATTTGCGACAGCCTCAGTACGTCGTGATAATAGTGCCAGGTCGATGTGAGTTCGATCGGGGTCTTCTTGGGCAGTATCGAGCCGGGAGGGCACCAGTCGCCGTAGGAGCCGAGTTCTCTCTGAATGTGGTTGTCGGCCTTGCCGATCAGGAAGTCGACGTAACGTTTCATAGCGGAGTAGTGTTCCGCGAGGTGTCTCATTTCTCCGTACAGTCTGTAAAGAGTGTAGGCGAATGTCAGATATGCTGTCCCCCATGCCGGGTCGGCCGGATAGAACTTCCAGTAGGCCGGTACGACGTCCGACAAGGCGCCGTCTTCGCGCTGTGCGTCCATTATATCGTTCAGGTACTTGCGATAGAAGTTGAACATATCGAAGTTGAAACAGGCCTCTTCCGCGACCAGGGGAGCGTCTCCCATCCAGCCCTGTCTCTCGTCGCGCTGCGGGCAGTCTGTGGGAACGCCCATCAGATTGGCCTTCTGGCTGTATATTATGTTTCTGTGCAGAGAGTCTATCAGCGGGTTCGACGTTATTAGAGTACCGGTCTCTCTTACCGAGCTGTGAATGAAGCGGGCTACCAGAGATGTCTCGTCGGGCACTCCGGGGAAGCCCGTGACTTCGGCGTATCTGAAGCCGTGATATGTGAAAAGGGGCTCAAAGCTCTCGACTCCCCCGCCCCGCATTATATAGATGTCGGTAGATTCAGATTTTCTCTGAGTGCCCTCTTGCAGGCGGCCATTTTTGTCTAGCAGTTCGGCGTGGCGCAAGACTATTTTCGTGCCGGCGGGTCCTTCTGCCCTAAGGCGTATCCTGCCGGATATGTTTTGAGCGAAGTCGAAGATATAGACGCCCGGATCGACGGAGGTTATCTTTACTGGCCGGAGCTCCTGCGAACACTTTATGGTCGGGAGGAGCTGAAATTTCGGAAGCGGTCCGCCCGATACGATTGCTCCGTTCCATGAAGAGTCGTCGAATCCCGGGAGGCTCCAGCCCGGCATCTCCAGTCTGGCATCGTAAACCTCGCCAAAGTAGAGGCCGTTCTCTCTGAGCGGACCGTGCGACCATTTCCACGATGAATCGCTTACTACTCTATGGGCGTTACCGTCTTTAGTATTGACTATAAGCTCGACGAATGCCCTGGGTATATCGTAGCCGTACTGCTTTATATGCCTGCCGTTTCCAAGCATCACGCCAAGTGCATTCTTGTCTTTAAGATGAGCGGTCACGTCGTAACCGGAGTAAAGGGTTCTCTTGCTGTAATCGGTCGGGGCGGGGTCGAGAAGGTCT
Organism: Thermotogales bacterium Thermo_02; assembly: GCA_001603185.1. Taxonomy (GTDB): domain Bacteria; phylum Thermotogota; class Thermotogae; order Petrotogales; family Kosmotogaceae; genus Mesotoga. Next base: position 2,532 of record LVBU01000461.1, read on the forward strand.
TCGCCTATCTTCTCGCCGTTGATGTAGATCTCGCCGTACCCGGCGTAACTAGAGAAGAGGAAGGCCGATTCAATTCTGTCCGAATCTAGCGTGAAATCTTTGCGCAGCATTATTCCAAGGCTCTCTTCGAATTTGCCGTGAACCGGATCTCCGTTCGATTCAAATAGTACTGGGGCCTCAGCGGTAATCCATTCCGCCGACCAGTCCTCGCCGTCGATCATTCCGGTGACGAAAGAGGCGGGTGTGCTGAAAGCGCTACCCTCTCCCCGGCCGTTCCACCATTTCACACGCCAGAAGTACCTCGTGGCACTCAGCAGGTAAGCGCCTTCATAGTCGACATAGTTATCCGGGCACTCGCGATAAAGACTGTCCCAGATATCGCCAATAAGCCCGAGGGAGTTTGCCAGAGATGAAGAGACGATTATTCTGTAACCCTTAACGGAATCGCCCCTCCTTTCAGATTCGATCTTCCAGGAGAAACGTGGCCATTCGATGTCCAGACCAACAGGGTTTTGGAGATACTCAACTCTTAAATCGACCGGCGCTTTCAAAGCCTCACCCCTTTTCAAATCTTCCTGTTCACGAGATTTATAACACAAAGCCGATCGGAATTCCACTTGCTCGACTCATACTGTTTGATCAAGAGATGATTCATTGTTGCCGCTCTGTGCGCAGAGGCCAGAGTAAACGAATAGTCCAGACAAAGCAACCGTGGAGAGTTCTTATGTAACAATCCTCAGAGG
>LVBU01000462.1 GCA_001603185.1 Thermotogales bacterium Thermo_02
AATCCCCTGCCTTTAGGCATGGGGAGTGTCAAATAACCATAATCGGGAAGACTCTCGAGAGTATTTTGGTTGCGTGCAAGCGTCTGTATGAGAGCAATGTCCAGAATACCTTTCGCAGTGTTCTTTCCGAGCCCTATCTGCCCAATATCCTCCGGAGATATCTGAAGAAACTCGTGCGCGCTTTCCTCCCACTGTCTCAGCAGCTCCCTTCGATGAACGAGAACGAGCGTGTTTCGTCTTCTTTTTGCAATAAGGTTCAGACCAACTACTGTCTTACCCGAACCGGTTGGAGCACAAAGAATTCCGAAATCGTGTGCCTGCATTTCTCTTGCAGCTCCGTCCTGTTCCCGAGTCAATTCTCCCTGAAATTCGAACTCCACACTTCTTCCAGGAGAACGATTATCTATCAGATTGACTCGAATGCCACTCTTTGTTAGGATATCAAGAGAATCATCTAGACAGCCTCTGGGAAGAGAGAAGTCGTTTTCATTTTCTTCAGCACAGTTTATCCGTCTCGGCTTGTTGTATGTAGGGAGTCTCATAGCCTGTGCCCTGAAAAACTCGGGATTATCGAAAGATGCCAGTTTGAGGATCTCGTTCATCAGGGAAGGTCGAAGTGAGTCTTTTCCAATTCGGATCATGCTTTCAATTCTCACAGTTAAGTCTTCGGGATGTCTTTCGTTGGTTGACCTCGGTTGCTCCACCGATTTCGCTGAACTACTGCGTTCTATTTTGCTCAGAACTGCTGTTATCTTCGAGAAAGTGATCCTCTCTATCGAAGAGAGAAGAATCCACTGGTCAGCGTATGGAACGAAATCATCGCGCAGGAAGACTGTATTCCCTTCTTTTCTGGAAGCTCCCTGCAGGGGAAGGGCTATCAGATTCCCCAGTCCGCCTTTTGGTAGTCTGTCTTGATTGGGAAAAAATCTGTCATAAGATCCTAACCCTAATCTAGGACGGTTCTCAAGAACACGATTAAGCAATGCAAAACCGAGCTTTCGGGCTACAGAGCCTTTCGTCGCATCTTCGAAAAAGAACCAGAGATGACAACCACGACCGGATCTCGATCTCTCTATATACACGGGAATCGAAAGAGAATCGCAAATCTCTCTGAAGGTTTTCGCATCTTCTTCCCAGCCATCGCCGTCCAGGTCCGTGGCCAGAAAACGGCAGCTTTCGTCTTCAAGAAGCGGATAAATCCCGACAGTAATCTTTCCCGAGAGGTGATCGTATATAACTTGATCAGTCAAATCGGCATAGAATCTGTTGCTACAATCCGAGCACTTAATCCGAGGTTTTCTGCAGACACCTTTCTTCCAGAGATTTCTGCAGACCGGCTGGTATCCAGAGCTCCCACCCGATCCTTCCCAGCGAAGGGCATAAACATCTTGTCTACCTGAGAATAGCGATCTGAACAGGGCAATCTTCTCCTCTGGAGAAGAATAGTGAGACACTTTTGGAGTGGGGTCTGTCTGACTTTCAAGATTATGTCTTGGCTGTCCATTGTCACTATTCGGTTCATCCTTATGATTCTTCGGTCGCTCGAATTCTCTGTCCACAAAGATTTACCTCCGTTATCAGTATACGAAATTTGACAAAGAAACGCAGCAACCTTAGTGAAGACGATTTTGCAAAGCCATTTACTGCTTATGCAATTAGCTTCAGAATCAGGAAAGAAGCTCCAAAAAACATTGCCGTTGAGGGTTGGCTGGCAAACACTCTCTCGCCCTTTCACTAGCAAAGCGAGTTCTATACCAATTTCTGTATTTGACACTTGACTATCGATAGGCGATGTTGCTATAATTCTGTCAGTGAATGAATAATAAACGAGGGGATATTATGGATCTTTCCGAGTATTCGTTTTTCAATCCGTCACCGAACTTCAGGGAGATGAGCATTCTC
>LVBU01000463.1 GCA_001603185.1 Thermotogales bacterium Thermo_02
ACATTATACATTGAAGAATCTCTTGTTATGTAGCGCAGACACCGGTGAACTGAGCCGTATAAAGAGCTATAAGGGCGAACAGAGTCAATTATTGTAGATTTTCTCAATGTTCCGATTCTCCAAAGAACCGGGGACCTTGAAGGTCCCCGGACTTTCCTAACTCATTCACTTCACCTTTGGCAAGCTCAACATATTTGCGAAGACTCTATAGCCACCGGGTACGAGATAATCAAGCTGCCTGTACCACACAAGCGCGGTGTAGATGTAGGTTCCCTTTCCGTAGTTCGCTATCAGCAAGGACCCGGCCGGTATATCTTCTCCAGGATCGTCTGTATCGATCAGAGGTGTGAATTCAGGCGCCCACTCTCTCGGGAAATAGAGCCCTCTTTCCTGCTTCCAGCCTTCCCAGTCTGAATCTCCGATTACATTTGGCCAGTTGAAAATCGGGTGATCAGGGACAAGTATCTTCATTTCGGCTTCCTCGACAGTGACTCTGTTGCTGCTCAGGGTAAAGCTGTATGGACTCCAGCTACTTTGATATTCATTGGTCTTGTGATACTGAACGAGGAGATTACCACCATTGAATACATACTCATTAAGCCTGGCCGAATTCGCTCCAATATCGGGTCTGGTTGTGGCCGCTCTCATACCTATCACGATAGTGTCGAATTTACTGAGATCTCCCGAAGCAAGGTCGGCGGGGCTCAACTCGGTAACATCTACTCCCATTTGTCTCAGATATACAGTATTAATGTCCAGTCCGCCATCCACATAGCCAACCTTCAGACCAGAGGCAACCTCAACTTCAATAATCGCCACTCTCGCGACGGATGGCTTGTAGTAGTTCTTGGTTTCGATGTGAGGATATGCAATTACCTGGAAGCCCATGTCGAATACCTCTCCATCGACTATCGCTTCTGCGATGATTTCTGATTCACCAAGAGGGGCGTTGGCCGGAATCTTGAACTCAACCTGCATAGACCTGATTTCGCCTTCCTTGCTCAGAGAGAAGGATGTATCTTCGGTTACGAGTTCCCAGCCTGCGGGGAGTTCCAGATCTACCGTTCCAGAAATGGCTTCTTTACAATTGTTCTGAATCTTCACGGTTATCGTTCTGGTTACGGCCGACGAAGATGCCTGAGCCATTAATCTCTCAGGATCTAGTGAGACAGAAACCTTCGGAACGACCCTTATATCGGCCACCGATTCCGTCCAGACGGATGTATCCATAACTTCCCATACAGCTACGGCACTGATCGGGTTTTCGTCGAAAGCATCCGTATAGACTGCATCTGCGCCGACTGTAACGGTAAACTTCGCCTGTCCGTTGGTGTTGAACTTGATTGCCTCGAAAGCAACGCTGTCTTTATCTGCTGCCCAGCCTTCAGGAAGTGCCAAAGCCAGTACTACTTTGTCGATTACTTCTTTGCCGAGGTTCCAGAAAGTCGCAGTGACTTCAAAACTCTGTCCGGGTACTATAGCGGAGTCGTTGCCACTTACAATTAGCTTTGTAGAGAAGACTTCACGTGCCGCTGCGAGGAAATCAGACTCCTTCAAAATCAATCTTTCAACAAGCAGTTCTTTGTTGCTGTCCGAGAGATTCGATTCGGCTGCAAACGCTATCATTTCTCCTACCAGCGACAGTCCTTCGAGAACCTCATCGCCAATTCCCGTTGGATCCATTGCATTGAATCCAGCCAGAATGGAACTTGTGATACCGTTGAGTTTGAGCAGCATGCCGTCTATCTTCGATATCAGTTCAGGATCTCCCGCGATACCGTTGGAGATAGCCTTCAGGGAAAAATCGAGGTTATCAAACATGCCTGTCTCTTCCGTTCCAACAATACTGCTCAGAAGCCTGTAGTTCGAGAAAGCATCTCCCGGTGTTCCGAGACTTCCGGCCATTCCCTGGCACTGGTGGCTTCCACGTGCTATACGCCCTATCTGATTGTAGGAGTAACCAAGCACATGGCTGTACTCGCCGGTATTGACTCTAACACCTCCAGAACCTGCCTGGTAAAGCTTCTTGACCTGCCAGACCTGGAGTCCGGCTTCTAGCTGTTCGGGATACATGTTAGGATCTGCGGCTGCCGCCACAGCTTCCGGGACAAGTACACCACAGGCCTGGTGATGACCGTGACCGCCGGTTGGGGCGTGTCTGGAGAGAACAATATCGGGCTTGTAAATTCTGATGAGTTCAACCAGATTTCCGATTATCGTCTCTTTGTCCCAGTTTGGATTGTTGAAGGTCTCTTCGGCCGTTTTTGAGAAACCGAAGTCGTAAGCATCAAAGCAGAGCTGCTTTCCCCCGTCGATTGCTCTTGCCGAAGCAAGCTCTTGCGATCGCAAAACCCCAAGAGCCTCGTAAAGCTCCGGCCCGATCTCATTCTGGCCACCCTGACCCCAGTTCGAAACAAGATAGTATGTTTCCAGATGAAGACCCTTCGCTAAATAGGCAATTAGCCCGTTGTCTTCGTCATCGGGGTGAGCACCGACCATGAATACCGTACCAAATACGGGGAGTTTCTCAAGCGCAAGTATTGTCTTTGCGAGACCGGTTTCCGGTATCGCTTCGAAAACGTAGCTCTTGGCAAAACCCGTAAAAACAGTCAGACACAAAAGCACCAGTAAAATCAGACTTTTCTTCATTCTTATGCCTCCCTTTTTCTAGGAACGTATTTAGATCAAAACGAGAGAACTCTTTGAGAAC
>LVBU01000464.1 GCA_001603185.1 Thermotogales bacterium Thermo_02
GAACAGAGATCACACCGTCCCCGCCACTGCAGCAGAGGTGAAAGGCTTGATCGTCATTGCCGGACCACACCTTCATCTTTGATTCTGCAGACCTGAGAAGCTTAATAAGGTAATCAACCTGGTATTGATTACCACTGGCTTCCTTTATCCCGACAATACTTTCGAATTGAGCACACTTCAATACAGTCTCCGGCGATATGTTTGAGCCGGTCCTTGAGGGAACATTGTATATTATCACCGGTCCTCCGACGCGTGTTGCAATCTCTCCGTAGTGTCTATAGAGACCTTCCTGCGTCGGTTTGTTATAGTAGGGCGTGACAACGAGGACTCCGTCAGCTCCATCATCGAAGGCCTTGTTGCTCAGTTCAATAGTCTTCTGAGTCGAGTTGGTTCCGGTCCCCACTATAACCGGTACCTTCCCGCCAGACTCATCGACTGCTATTTTCGTGAGTTCCTTTCGTTCGTTATCGCTTACACAGGGCGACTCCCCTGTTGTTCCCAGGACTACGAGAGCCTCTATACCATTATCCAGCTGGAATCTAACAAATCTTCTGAACGCTGAATAGTCGACCTTTCCATTCTTGAAAGGCGTTATAAGAGCAGTTCCAGTTCCTCTGAACACTTTTCTACACCTCCTCCAAGGTAAGCCTTCCCGTCTTCAAAAGTAACTTCTAGGTTTCCCCCGTTGGCTTGAAGCTCCACTCTACTGAGTCCGGTCTTTCTGGAGTATATCCAGCTAACAGAAGTAGCTCCGCTTCCGCAGGCACCTGTTTCAGCTTCAATACCGCGCTCGTAGGTTCTTATACGCAATAGCCCCTCTGCGATTACCGAAAAGACGTTGACATTGGCATCGTAAAGCATCCTGAGAGGTACAAGCTCTTCCCAATCTATAGTCTCCGTATTGCCTTCGATTACTATGTGCGGGACTCCTACCGTCAATATCTCACCGGAAAGCTCTTCCTCCCGGAAGCTCCCGGTAAAAACGGGATCGGGCATACTCACACTGACTATTCCATCCTTCACTCTCCCTTCGATATTGCCGGCAAAGCTGTTGAAATTCACATGCTCTCTTCCTTCACTTACATAGACAAAGAAGACATATGTTCTAGCTCCGTTTCCGCAGAAGTTCGCCCTGACGCCATCTCGGTTGTAATAGTCCATGAATCCATCCTCGACAAATATAACGCCGTCGTTAGACCCAACGTTCTTCAGTACTATTCTGTGCTTCACCTCATCGCTCAGCGTATGGTTTCTAGAGTCGACTACCAGAAAGGTGTTACCTGTGGCCGAGTAATTAGCTCCTTTCACTTCGCACCTCCAGCATGTCTCTTGAGAATTCTTACAGCATTTGTTGCGGCTCCGACTCTAACGTTGTCGGCGATATTCCAGATAGTAAAACGATGAGAATCGAAGCTCCTTAAGCGCGATACAAAAACCGTATCCGACCCTGCCACCTCTATTGGAGTTATCTTCTCTTCGGTTAAATGGACATCATCACTAGCCACAATCTCCCGTCGAATCTCCTCAATTGTGAAAGGCTTTACCGTCTCACAGAATACCGACTCTGAATGACCGAACATTACAGGTACTCTGACCGTAGTCGGCCATATTGAGATGGAATCATCGTCGAGTATTTTGCGGGTTTCATTGACCATCTTCATCTCTTCAGTCGAAAAACCGTCATCTAGAATGTCGCCGATTATTGGAACTACATTTCTGTGAATCTGCCTAACAAAGACCTTGTACTCTTTTGATCCATGCTCTTGATCTGTTAGCTCATTTATTCCTTTATTTCCAGCTCCCGAAACCGCCTGGTAAGTCGATACTACAATCGTCTTCAGTCCGAAACGCCTGTGGATTCTGTACAATGAAAGAACCATCTGTATGGTAGAGCAGTTAGGATTTGCCACTATTCCTCTATAGTTTTCCAGAAGATGACCATTGATCTGGGGAACGACCAAAGGAATCTCCTGAAAGCTTCTAAATGCCGAAGAATTGTCGATAACAACCGTTCCCGAAGAGACAGCGATCGGCGCATAGTGTTTCGATATAGAAGCTCCGGCCGAGAACAACGCGTAGTCGTAACCTCGCTTAATGTGGTCTTCATTGAGATCCTGTACCCGTATCTTGCTACCCTGGAATTCCAAACAACTACCGGCACTCCTGCTCGACGCGTAAAGGTCTAAGACTTCGGCGTTGACTGATTCCTCTTCGAGTTTTCTTAGCATCATTCGGCCTACCTCACCGGTTGCCCCCACAACTGCTAAACGCACACGATCACCTCCTGTAAAATAAAAGTGTTCCCGATGAACCGGGAACACCTAATGGTTTGAAATAATCACTTAAGCTTATTCCAAACCCACCGGCTCTCCACGGATCAACCGTGACAGTCATATAGATATTCTCTATATGCCCAGGAGACAAGAGCTGGGTCTCTCTTCTCCTTCGGCACCCTCGCCTTTCGATCCGTCTCAATTCCCTGATAGACGTCTACTATTCTCGGGTGCTCCTCCGTTGGGTCACTTTCGCTTCATTATAACACGTGTACCAGAATGAAAAATCCTCCGATGAAAACATAAGGTTAACTGGAAGTTTTAGTCTCCTCAGTCTCTGAACTCTGGAAATTCATATGTTGAGACTCGTTCCCAATAAATGTTCGAGGTGTGCCGGGTGTTACTATCTTGACTGAAGGGAGGTGAAGATTCTTATATGAACTATAAGACGATTATTGTAGGAAGGAAGAATCACATAGCCACAGTTTCGCTGAATAGACCCGAGAAGTTGAATACGTTCACAGAAGAACTTTCCAGAGAGCTGAACGACGCTTTAATTGAGCTAGATAATGATATTGAAACGAGAGTCATTGTGATCAACGGTTCCGGAAAGGTATTCTGCGCGGGAATTGACTTGAATGCCTTGCGGAGAAAAACACCGCTCGAAATCTATCACGCTGTAACTCTCATGGAGAAGATGACTCTCACAATCGCCGAGATAAGGAAGCCAGTAATTGCATCGGTTCACAAGGTGGCTGTAGCAAATGGTATTGGAGTCGTTGCCTCTGCAGATCTGGCTATAGCTGCTGATGATACAAAATTCGGCGCAACTGCAGTTAAAGTGGGTCTGTTCTGTATGGGTCCGGCTATTCCTCTGGCCAGGTGTGTGGGCAGAAAGAAGGCTCTCGAAATGCTTCTTACAGGGGATCTTATCGATTCAGCCGAAGCTCTGAGAATTGGACTGATTAACAAAGTAGTGCCGGTGGAAGACCTCGAAGAAGAGACTCTTCGCATTGCAGAAAGACTGGCGTCCTTAAGCCCGCTCGCTGTACAGATGGGAAAGAGAGCATTCTACAAGACGGTCGATCTAGATTATCGTTCGGCTTTTGAAATTGCGAATTGTGATTTCTCGCTTCTCGTAAACACTGAAGACGGCCAGGAAGGGATCGAAGCCTTTCTCGAAAAACGCGAGGCCGATTGGAAACTTAAGTAACTCAATCAAGATAGTGTGACCATAAAGAAGTGGAGATTTCGATGTGGGCACTCTCATGTTTCTAATGGAATTCATTCTGCCATATCTAATCGTCTTCTGAGTCGATTATTTACTTCCAGCTTCGCTATTCTTCAAAATCCTGTGTTTTTGTTTCTCTTTCTAACGATGGTATAATGACTCGTGTTGGCAGAGACGATGAGAAAGCCGAACACCCTTTTTGGTGTGGCTTTCTATTTTTTTTTGGAGGTGTTTGTTTTGTCTAAGCGTGGGGTTATCGTGCTACTTCTTATCTTCGCTGTGTTAGCTACTGCATTTGCGGGAATCGAGCTAAAATTCTACTACCCTGTTGGTGTCTCAGGACCTCTAGCTAGAGTTATCGACGGTATGACACAAGAGTTCAACGATTCTCACCCCGGGATCACTGTGGTTCCTGTTTACTGTGGAAACTACGATGATACGATGCAGAAAGTCCAGACGGCCGTTATGTCGAAGAATCCGCCTGATATTGCCGTCGTAGAGATTTCCGAACTATACTCGCTGCTAGCTATGGACTCCATACTTCCTCTGGACGAATATATTGCAGCGGAAGGCGAGGAATTTCTGGATCAGTTCTGGCCGGCTTTCTTCGGAAATGCAATCGCTAAAGACAAGATCTGGGGCTTCCCCTTCCAGAGAAGCACTCCGGTCTTCTACTACAACAAAGATCTTTTCAAGAAGCATTCAAAGGCTCTTCTTGATGCCGGTCTAGATCCAAATCGTGCACCCAGAACTTGGTATGAACTTGTAGATTATGCGAGAATACTTACCGAAAGAAAAGGTAACGAGACGACCGTTTACGGCTTGATACTTCCAGGCGGTTGGAATGACTGGATATTTGAAGCTTTCTTGAGACAGAACGGCTCTTTCCTGATTGATCAGGAAAACAGAAAAGCCAATTTCGATTCTCCGGAAGCGCTGCAGGCACTCAATCTCTGGTATAAGCTTACTACTGAACTGAAAGTCAGTCCTCCTCTGAGACCGTGGAATATGACCATCACGGACTTCGTATCGGGAAACGCTGCAATGATGTACTATTCGACGGGAGGAATGCCGACTGTGCGTAGTATGGCCAACTTTGACTTTGGTGTTGCCTACCTTCCGATGCACGTTACTTACGGAACCCCGGTTGGCGGTGGAGATTTCCACATTTTCAAGAATATTCCAAAGGCAAATCAGGACGCTGCATGGGAATACATAAAGTTTATGACCACACCTGAAAGAGCCGCGTACTGGAGTATGGTCTCGGGGTATGTGAGCGTGAACAAAGACAGTTACGAGCTTCCCGAAATGATCGAGTTCCTGGACGAGTTTCCACAGATGTGGACTGCCGCGAATCAGCTAGAATTCTCTTATCCGAAAATGATGGCAGTCAATTATCAGCAGATCAGGAAGATAATGGTCACAAATCTCGACGCTGTTCAGCTCGGTAACAAAACTCCACAAAGGGCTCTTCAAGAAATGCAGAAAGAGATCCAGGCAATTCTAGATAGATACAGCTTCTAATCATTAAGGCCAGGAAGTCCGAAGACTTCCTGGCCACTTTTCTGTCTTCGGGAGGTCTAAACATATGAAAACCAAACTCTACAGGGGATACCAGCCTTTTCTTTTTCTGTTACCAGCTTTAGTATTTATTGCGATTTTTACCTACTATCCCATTGGTTATTCGATATACTATAGTCTTCACTCTCAAAACCTCTTTTCGCCGCAGCCGGTCTTCACAGGTCTCAGTAACTATATGATGATGATGAAAGATCCTATATTCTGGACTGTTGTGTGGAACAATGTGATCTACGGTGTCTTCACAATCTTCCCGACCATGATCATGGCTCTTCTGCTTGCGATACTCATTGACGAGTCAAAGAGATTCAAAGCCTTCTTCCAGCTTGGACTCTTCTATCCCCTGCTAATACCTATGGCTGCAGCCGCAATGATATGGGTTTTCATGCTCGATGCCAATCTGGGAATAATAAACAAAACGCTTCGCCTCTTTGGTCTTCCAGAGCCGGGTTGGCTAGGCAGTGACAAGTCTTCCTTATGGGCACTCATAATAATGTCTATCTGGAAGAATCTTGGTTACTTTATGCTCATATTTCTGGCCGGACTTCAAAGTATACCAAAGTATCTGTACGAAGCAGCTGAGATAGAGGGATCTGGCTGGTTTCGAAAGCATATGACCATAACCATACCTCTGGTCAGTCCGTCGACGATCTTTGTGTTTATAGTATCGGTGATACAGTCATTCAAAGTTTTCACTCAAATACATCTCATGACAAAGGGTGGTCCGGGGTACTCTTCCAATGTACTGGTCTATTACATCTATGAGAATGCTTTTAGATACTGGGATATCGGCATGGCCTCTGCCCTCACATCTGTACTCATACTATTCTTGCTTTTCCTTGTGGTGCTAATCTTCGGCTTCTTCAGCCGAAGAGTCCACTATTCGCTTACTTGACTGGGGGAGATGAGATTGAAGCGGAAAGATTTTAGTCTTCTTAAGTATTTTGTGCTTTTTGCGATAACGATTATTGTCATAATTCCATTCTACCTTGTTATTGTAATTGCCTTCAAAGGTAGCAAAGAAATCTTCACGGGTAACTATTTACTGCCGTCGCTGACCCCGAGATTAGAGAATTTCAAGGTTGTCTTCGATTCTGCACCTTTTCTTAGATATATGAT
>LVBU01000465.1 GCA_001603185.1 Thermotogales bacterium Thermo_02
CTCGATAGTTGACTGGAATGGCCGTGATCGGATGGTATAATCTTTTCGTAATATACTCTTATCTCTAATACAAGGAGGGGAAAGTGTGAGAAAAGCTATATTGTCAGTCATTATGGCTCTCATGGTTGTGATTATGTTTGCAGTGAATCCGCTTAATCTCTACTCAAGAGACGCAGAAGGAAGAAATGGTGTTGTCGCGGCAGCGAAACCCGAGGCTTCGGAAGTCGGAGTCAAGATACTGGAGATGGGTGGAAATGCGGTAGATGCCGCTATAGCCACTGCTTTCGCTCTGGGAGTACTCGAACCCAACGCTTCGGGATTAGGTGGAGGCGGCTTCATGATCATTCAGCTCGCCGACATGGATGAAGCCATAGTAATCGACTTCAGAGAGACAGCTCCTTCGGCAGCCGGACAGACCTTCTTCAATCTAGACGCCAACAACAGAGTTATCAACCAGGAAAGCACCGTTGGTGGTAAGTCAGTCGGTGTTCCCGGCGAAGTAGCGGGACTGCTTTACGCTCTCGAGCATTTCGGAACAATGTCAAGAGCCCAGGTAATTCAGCCATCTATTGAATGGGCCGAAATGGGAATTCCCGTAACTGTAAACCTTTACGACATAATAAACAGCAACTACGACAAGATTGTGGCCATGGAAAACGGTGTAGATCTCTATCTAAAGGACGGCGGACTGCCATACGAAATTGGAGAAACGATCGTTCTTAAGGATCTTGCAGATACCCTACGAGTCATAGCCGAAAAGGGCGCCGATGGTTTCTACAAAGGCGAAATCGCCGAGAAGATCGTCGCAGAAGTTCAGAAGAGGGGCGGAGTGCTCACTCTGGAAGATCTGGCAAATTACGACCTTCAGATTAGAGAGCCGGTAGTCGGAACTTACAGAGGCTACACAGTCCTTTCTGTACCACCCGCAAGCTCCGGTGGTACTCACATAATACAGCTTCTGAACATAATGGAGAACTTCGATATCGCAGCGATGGGAGACAACACAGTTGAGACTCTCCATCTCTGGTCAGAAGCGATGAAACTGATCTTCGCTGACAGATCGAAGTATATGGCCGATACCGCTTTCGTTGACGTGCCGCTAGTCGGTCTGGCTTCCAAAGAGTATGCGAAGACTCTTGCCGAGAAGATCGATATGACCAAGCCACTTGATTCTGTAAGTGCCGGCGACCCCTGGCAGTACGAAAGCGGCAGCACTACGCACCTTTCCGTCATGGACAAAGACGGTAACATGGTTGCGATGACAAAGTCGATCAACTACTTCTTTGGTTCTGGAGTTGTGGTACCGGGAACTGGAATAATCATGAACAACCATATGGACGACTTTGTCAAGACCCCAGGTTCGGCAAACTCCGTGGAACCCGGTAAGAGACCGTTGAGCAGTATGAGTCCGACTCTCGTTCTCGATCTTGAGGGCAGACCCTACATGACAATCGGCTCTCCCGGAGCCATGAGAATAATAACAACTGTCGCCCAGGTAATAAGCAATGTGATAGATCATGGAATGACCATTCAGACAGCGATACTTGCTCCAAGAGTTTACAGGACACAGTCCGGTGCAATGTCCATTGAAGGCAGGATTTCTATTAATGCTTACAATAAACTGCTGGAAATGGGCCACCAGATAACTGTCAGAGGAGATTACGATCCTTACTTTGGTGGTGTCCACGCAGTGCTGTTCAACCGCGATATAGGCATACTCTTCGGAGGAGCCGACCCAAGGCGTGACGGACAGGCATTCGCGTTCTGATTTGTAGATAATCTAGTTCCAGAAAAACACGGGGAGCTTCTCCCCGTGTTTTTCTTTCAAATCAAATGCAGAGGTGCAATATCAGATTTTTATTCCAAATCGCGAGAGAATGAGTGAGAAGAGTGCATAACTAGATACCATTATACCGCTAGATATAATCAATGCCAGATAGAAATTCAATTCCTTCTTAAGCAGTATTGGCAATACAATGAAGAAGACCATAGAAGGTATCACAAAAAGAAGAATCCCGATCGACAACTCGGCAACCTTATCGGAATTCTTAGTATCGTTATACAACCAGAAAAGAGCAAGCATTGAAGTAATTGGCAGAGAAGCTATGAGTCCTCCCAGATAGCCCGTCTTCTTGCTTACTTCCGAGACTAAAGTTATCAGCACTGCAGATACCAAGATCTTGATAATATATCTGATCAATACTACTACGTCTCCTTCACATACTACTTGAGATAATCAATCTTTCTAAGAGTACTGGAAACTGGTCTATAACCAAAAGCTTCGAGCCTGAAGTATCTCTCCTCAATCCAGTTTCCGTTCATATCATACTTATAATCGATTCTCAGGAAGGTATCACCGATTGAATACTCCCTTAGGAGGACTCTTCCCCCGCTTTCAAAGTGATACTTCGCTGTGGCCAGTGTCTCCCCGCTATCAAGAACTTCGATTCCCCTTATTGTTCCGCCTTCAGTTCTGTCTATCTTCAATTCAAGAGATTCAACGTTATCGAAAGAAGCGATTATGGGTTCGAGAGTGAAAGATATTTGAACTCTTCTGTTGGTTCTCTCACCGTCGACAAGTTCTACCGTTTCATTGATTACGATATAGTCATCGGAGACCCTTCTGGAGATGCTGACAGCCTTGCCAGCGACATAAGAGAAGAGAGATCTGTCGTAGAGTCTGTTTTCGCTATCGAAAGTCACCTCTTCAATAATGCGGTTAGCGCTATCGAGCACATGCATAGATTGCAGATCGTCGCCTTCGTATTTGTAGAGTATCGTACTCCCAGACAAACCGTTCTTGTCTATAATACTCTCTCTTATCAATCTCCCACGATCGTCATTGACATATCTTACGCTACCCAGAACAAGCCCTAGATTGTTAAGGCGTTCTCTGGAAGAGACATAGCCCCTGCTATCGTAACTGATTACAGTCTTTTCGATCATTCTGTCTCCACCCAGAATCGACGGCCAGTATTCAAAGACTATCTCTTCAATAAGATGACCCCTGCTATCGTAAGTGAGGACCGTCCGCGTTTCGTAAGTTGAGTAATTATTCTTGAAATATCGTTTCTCCTTCAGAGTGCCGTGTTCGTCATAGGTGTATTCTGTTCGACTGTACTCTTTGCCATCCATATAGAGACCGACAATAACATACTCACCCAGAGGAGAAAAGACCTTGACCCTACGAATCTCTTCGCCTTTTGCTTGCCACTGTCCACCTACATCTTCAAAAGAAGTTCTGTAGATCATTACTCTTTCAACTGCTCCCTTGAGACCTTCTCTCTGGAGATCAGACGCAAG
>LVBU01000466.1 GCA_001603185.1 Thermotogales bacterium Thermo_02
GAAGGCTGCCATGACAGCTGCAGTCACCACAAGAAGTATGGTTATTATTATAGGCACGATTGTTGATCCTCTGTATGAAGACAGCACTGACTTCCTCCTCAGACAATCGATCTAGCTAAACAAACTCCTGCGCCGCAAGCGAATCACTCCTCACGGCCTCTTCTGTGAGCCTCAATCCACTGAGCTTTTTGATGTGTTTGGATTGTACAAGAAACTCGTTTCCGATGATTTCTATTGTAATGTATCCGAGCTCTATTCTCCTCGCAAAACCGTTCTTTGGATTATCGTCTATAAGCTCGACAACTGGCTTCCAGGTGCCGGTGTTTGCGTAGAATTTCTCCTCGCCATTGCTGGAGATCATGCGTAATACGTGTCGATGATTATGACCCATGATTACGCCCTTCAGTTCACCCGGAACTATTGCGGGAGGAGCCTTTCCGTAAGCGACAAAACACTCTTTATCGATCGCTCTTCTAAACCCTTTCTTACCTTCGGCTCCCAGTAACCTGCGTCCCTGTCTGTATAGATTGTCAGTTTTTCTCAGCCTGCGAGTGGCCATAACCACTCTTATCATGAACTCACCAAGTTTCATGCCCCCATGTTCGTTGATGAACAAACGGGAGAAACGTTTCATTAAGGGCCAGTTGTTGGCGATCCATACCCTGGCCTGAGGCGTACGCGTAAGCTTCAAGAACTGGCTGGACCATTCTGCCTGAAGGTCAATGTCGATATTGTAGAACCGTCTTATGAACTCAAACCACTGAAACACGTCCATTGTGGGATGCACGTTCTGATAATCCCTTACAGCCTGTTCCGGAAGCTCTGCCCGCATGAGTAAGTGATCGAAGTGTTCCATCATGAAGCGTGCCATGAAGTCGCCAAAGGGTTGAACAAGGTTTCCGGAAGCTCTGTCGATAAAGAAGCGGTTGACGATATCGTACTGATTGCCGTGAAATGCCAGAGTCTTGAACTCTCTATCAAGGTAATAGGGCACTATCTCAATTCTCTCATTATCTCCAAGCATACTGATCAGAGTCTTGCGCATCTGTTCATTGAAAAGGAGAAACGCATCGTGATTGCCGACCACGTAGATGAGTCTTCCGGCTTTGGTGAAATCTCTAAAGGCTCTGAAAACATCGTCGTGTTTTGACTCGATCACTCTCAGTAGTTCGCTGTCTAACTCGTTCACCAGCCGAGAACAGGGAATGAGCCCTTTGCTCTTCACCATTTCGGAAGTGAGTAGTTCAAGGCCGTCGCCCACGATTACGATTTCATCGTATCCCTTTGATCTTGAAGTCTCTATGAGTTCAACCAGGTCTTCGTCGAATTTGAAGTCATCTTTGAGTGTCCCGTCCCCTATATGTAGGTCACTAAGATAAAGCTTTTTCATCTCTTCCTCCCCAAATTACATGATACCCTAAATCCTCAATCATTTTTCAATTTTCTGTGAAATTGACGGTTCAAATAATCGATAAAAAGTGAGAAAATGATAACG